>JBEKVU010000460.1:0-3691 GCA_049513775.1 Candidatus Acidiferrum sp. | reverse complement strand
GATGTGGGCTTTCGCGTAAGCTCGGCGGGCCGGACACTCGAAGAGTGCAAGCGCATTGAAGAGGACAATGCAGAGTTTCATCTGGCGCTGCTCGACCGGCGATTTCTTGCCGGCGACCAGGAGCTTTTCGAGCGGCTGGACAGCAAAGTACTTCCCGGGCCGGAGCGGCAGGCGCGACCGTTTCTGATGGCACAGTTGCGGAAGCTGACGCGTGAACGACTGACCCGCTATGGCAACACCATTTTTCACCTGGAGCCCAATGTTAAGGAGTCGCCCGGAGGGTTGCGCGATTACCAGGCCGCTTCCTGGATGCGGCAAATCAGCGGCGAAAAACGCGAAGCGTGGAACAATACGGCGGCCGAGGAAGAGCTGACGAGCAATGCAGTGGATTTTCTAAGCGCCATTCGCTGCTTTCTGCATTACGCGAACGAACGCAACGACAACACGCTGACGTACGAATTGCAGGCTGCCGCGGCGCAACGCGCGCTGGGCCTGCCGCAGAATGCCGGTCTGGACGCCGTGCGCAGCCCGGCGGAGTGGATGCGGGTGTACTTTCGGCAGGCGCGCACGTTGAATCGCCAACTACTGCGTTACATGGAGCAAAAGGCGCCGTCGCAGCAATCCTTGCGGCAACGTATTTTCAACGCGGCTCGCGTTCCGAAGCTCGAGCCGGGGAACAACAAGGCGTTCGCGGTGCGCAACGGTTTGCTGGAAATCAACGACCAACTGGCGCTTGCGGATCGCACGGTGCTGTACGCGCTGTTTGCGGAGGCAGCCAGAACCGGCGTGCCGCTGAGCCGCGAGACGGAACGCACGATCACTTACGTGATGCTGCATCCAGAATTGCCGGCCCGCAACGCGCCGCTGCCGTGGAAAGCGTTTCAGGAGATTTTGGCGTCGGATTTTCCCGGCGTTGCGCTGCGGCCGATGCAACGCCTGGGACTGCTGACGGACATTTTGCCGGAATTCGCGGCGATCGATTCGCTGGTGGTGCGAGATTTCTATCACCGCTACACGGTAGACGAACACACGCTGCGCACCATTGAACATTTGCAAGAGCTGGCAAGTCCGCCGGACGCACGCGGAACGAATTACGCTTCGCTGTGGAAGACGGTGGAACGGCGGGATTTGCTGGTGCTGAGCTTGTTGCTGCACGACGTGGGCAAAGGCATGCCCGTGGAAAATCACGTGACCGGGAGCCTGACAGCTCTGGAAAGCGCCGCAGCCAGGCTGCAATTGACGGCCGATGAAAAAGCCGAAGTGCATTTCTTGATCGAGCGGCACCTGGAAATGTCCGCCACGGTGCAGCGGCGCGATATTTTTGATCCGGCGACGGTCTCAGGATTCGCGGCGGTGGTGCAGGCGCCGGAGCGCTTGCAACGCTTGTGTCTCCTGACCTATGCGGATATTCACGCGGTGAATCCAGAAGCGTTGACGCCGTGGAAGGCGGAAATGCTTTGGCAGCTATTCGTGGCGACGAGCAACCACTTCAGCCGCACGCTGGATCGTGACCGGCTGCATGCGCTCGATGAAGTGCCGGTGTTGCAGCAAATCCGGACGCTGACGGGCGCAACGAGCACGGAAGCGATCGAGCGGTTCCTCGAAGGATTTCCGCGGCGTTATCTGGCGGTACACTCGGCGGCGGAGATTGCGTCGCACTTTGCTCTGTATCAAAGGCTAGATGGAGATCCGGTACAAACGCAACTGCTCCCGACGCAGCATGCGTTCTCGCTCACGTTGCTGACGGCCGATCGTCCCGCTCTGTTCGCAACGATTGCCGGTGTGCTGGCCGGATGGGGCATGAACATTGTGAAGGCAGATGCTTTCGGAAATGCCGCAGGTGTGGTGCTCGATACGTTCCACTTTACGGATTTGCACCACACGCTGGAGTTGAATCCGAGCGAAGTGGAACGCTTCCGCAAGAGCCTGACGGACGTGGTGCGTGGGAAAGCGTCGCTTGAAACACTGCTGAAGAGCCGCGAGCAAACGAGCAGGCAGCGAGCGCCGAAGGTGGAAGTGGCCACGCGGATCAGCTTTGACGATACTTCGTCCATGCACAGCACGCTGCTGGAAATTGTGACGCAGGATCATCCCGGTCTGCTGCATGAGATTGGATCGGGGCTGGCGCGGCTGGGATGCAATATTGAGGTAGCGCTGGTCGACACCGAAGGGCAAAAGGCCATCGACGTGTTTTATTTGACGGCGCTAAATAAGAAATTAAGCGCGCAGAAACAAGAGACGTTGCGCGAGTTGCTGCAAGGTACACTCGGATAACGATGCTTTTGTGGCACAGCCAATCTTGGCAGTGCTCTTGCATTTGAAAAAACCACACAGCCGGGACTGGCTGTGACACAAAACCTGAAATTCACCTTCCACAGACTTTAATGCGATTCCGAGGCGCCCGGAGTGGCACGAAACTTCTTGATGAGGAACACCAGAGGAAATCCGAGGAAGACCACCCATCCAAGCGCGGTAAAGCAATCGTTGAAGGCAAGAAACGTCGCCTGACGTTCCAGAAGATTAAATGCCTGGGCTTGCGCGTGGACAACCGCATCGGGGTGCGAGAAACCGTGCGTGGTGAAATACGCGGTCAGCGTATCGAGTAGTTGACGGTAGCGATCATTGAGCGGCGTGGCGTGCGCGACCAAAACGGATTGATGATACTGCGAGCGCCTGGCCAGCAAGGTGGTGACGAAGGCGATGCCGAAGCTGCCCCCCTGATTGCGAAAAAGATTGGTGAGGCTGGAGGCCTTGTTGTTTTTGTTTTTGGCAAGGTTGGAATAGGCAAGTTGGCTGACGGGAACGAAGAGCGTGGCGATGCCGAGCCCTTGTATCACACGCGCTAGGGCTTCATGGCGATAGTCGGTGGCTAGAGTGAAGCTCGCGAAATACCACATCGCGCAGGCGAACACGACGTAACCGAATCCGAGCAGACGCTTCACCCCTAGCTTGGGAAGAATCCTGACCACGACTGGCGCGAGCATGACGATGACGAAGGCTCCGGGCCCGAGGACCAGGCCGGCGTCCGTGGCGGTGTAGCCAAACAGGCGCTGGAGCATTTGCGGGATCAGGACGGTCGAGCCGTAAAGCGTGAAACCGAACAGAAAATAGAAAATGTTGGCGAGCGCGAAGTTTCTGTCAGCAAGGAGACGGATTTCCACCACGGGATCAGGATGGCGCCACTCCCAGATAATGGCAAAAAGCAAAGCGACGACAGCGATGGTAAAGAAAACTACGATGAAATTGCTTTCGAACCAATCCTCGGTCTGCCCACGATCAAGAACCACCTCCAGACAAGCGAAGGCCATGGCCACGGAGAAAATTCCCCAGACGTCGATTTTCAGTTTGCCGGCGCGGCGTGCGGCTTCCACTTCACGGGTGAACTCCGGCGGATCGGAGAGCACGCGGCTGGTGAGAATCAAGGAAATGATCCCGATGGGGATGTTTATGAAGAACACCCAGCGCCAGCTCCAATGGTCGGTGATCCAGCCGCCGAGCGGCGGACCAATGGCGGGCGCGGTAACGATGGCCATGCTATAGAGCGCGAAGGCAGCGGCGCGCTTGGCAGGCGGAAAAGTGTCCACCAGGATGGCTTGCTCAACCGGGGCCAATCCTCCTCCGCCAACGCCCTGCAGAACGCGAAAGAAGATCAACATGCCGAGGCTCGGGGCGAACCCACACAGCAGCGAGC
>JBEKVU010000459.1:0-3696 GCA_049513775.1 Candidatus Acidiferrum sp. | reverse complement strand
ATGAGATGCCGCTGGTGTCCATTTCCCAAGCGCAGCGCGAGCCGGTGGGGGAAGTAAATTGGGTGGGCAACGTTTATCACGGACTGCCCGCGGGATTGCACAAGGGCAGCGAAGAGGCCGGCAAGTATCTGGCGTTCCTAGGGAGGATTTCGCCCGAGAAGCGGCCGGACCGGGCGATTCGGATCGCCCTGAAAGCCGGGATGCCGCTGAAGATCGCGGCAAAAATAGACCGCGCGGACCGCGAATATTTTGAGACGCAGATCAAGCCGCTGCTGAAAAATCCGGGCATCGAGTACATCGGCGAGATTACCGAGTCCGAGAAGACGGACTTTTTGGGGAACGCGTTTGCGTACCTCTTTCCGATTGACTGGCCGGAGCCATTTGGGTTGACGATGATCGAGGCGATGGCGTGCGGAACGCCGACCATTGCGTTTTCGTGTGGGTCGGTGCCGGAAATACTCGACGATGGCGTTTCGGGATTCATCGTGAACTCGGAGCAGGGCGCAGTGCAGGCTCTGCGAAACATTCCGGGCTTTAGCCGCGCGCAATGCCGAGAGAGATTCAAGGAGCGATTCACGGACGTGCGCATGGCGGAGGATTATCTAAAGGTGTATGAAGCGTTGATCAGCGAGCCGGCGGCGACCACCTCGCGGAACGCTGCCATCGGCGCGTCCGAGCTGCGCCTTGGCAAGGGAGCGCGGCAAATCAGCAATCGACGCAGACGAGATGATTGATCCGGTAAAAGACGTGTTGCAGGTAGCCGATCAATACTACGTGCGGGCGACTTCGTCTTTTGCGGACGATCGCACGCGGGTGCTGAAGTACGGCAAGACCTTCGCGGTATTCAACCGCTTTGGCGATCTGGAAGCCCTGGGGCCGGTGCAATTCGGAATTTTCTATAACGACACGCGGCATCTTTCGCGCTTTACGTTGCGGCTGAATGGGCGCGAGCCGATGCTGCTGAACTCGTCGATTCGCGACCACGACGGATTTCTCGCGGTGGATTTGAGCAATGTTGATAACACAGTGGACGGCAAGATCGAGCTGGTGCGCGGGACGATTCACCTTTTTCGCTGCAAATTTTTGGATGAAGACGGATGCCACGAGCAGATTCGCGTAATGAATTACGGGATGGATGCCGTGGGAGCCTCGGTGAGCGTGCGATTCGCGGCGGACTTCGCAGATATTTTCGAGGTGCGCGGCACGGTGCGGCAACATCACGGAGAAAGCCTGCCGGCGCGGATGAGCAGAACTGAGGTGGTGCTGGGTTACCGTGGGCTGGACAACGTGGAACGGCGCACGCGGCTGCAGTTTGCGCCAACACCGGCGCTGTTGACGGAGAGCCAGGCACAGTTCGATTTGACGCTCAAGCCGAAAGAAGAGACGCTGCTGAACATCTCCGTGGTATGTGAGCAGGGCGGGGCGCGAAAGACCGTGGCTTCCTACGCCACCGCGTTTCAGGCCTTGCGGGAACGGGCGCGGAACGGATCTTCGCGCGAGTGCACGATAATCACATCCAGCAGGCGGTTCAATACTTGCCTGGCGCGATGCGAAGCGGATTTGAGCATGCTCATCGAGGGCAATCCCGAGAAAAATTATCCCTATGCCGGAGTGCCTTGGTTCAGCACGGTTTTTGGGCGCGACGGCATCATTACCGCGCTGGAATGTCTATGGCTGGCGCCGGAAATCGCCAAAGGGGTGCTGGGCTATCTTGCGGAAACACAGGCCACGGAGGTTGACTCGGTACGCGACGCGGAGCCGGGGAAAATCTTGCATGAAATGCGTGGTGGAGAAATGGCGGCGCTGCATGAAGTGCCTTTCGGGAAATATTATGGCAGCGTGGACGCCACGCCGCTGTATTTGATTTTGGCGGGAGGCTATTACGCGCGCACCGGCGATCTCGAATTCATCAGCGGAATCTGGCCGAACATCGAAGCAGCGCTTGCATGGGTTCGTGCGTACGGCGATGTAGATGGCGACGGGTTCGTCGAGTACGAGCAAAAATCGGCGAAAGGCAAGGGATTATCGCAGCAGGGCTGGAAGGATTCTTACGATTCGGTATTCCACAGCGATGGACAACTTGCCGAGGCGCCGATCGCGCTTTGCGAGGTGCAGAGTTACGTGTACGGAGCGAAGCGCGCGGTGGCGCTGCTGGCGGAGGCGCGCGGCGATGCGCGGCGATGTGAAGCATTGCGCGGCGAGGCCAAAACGCTAAAGAGCAAATTCGATCAGGCCTTCTGGTCGGAAGAGTTGGGCAGCTACGCCCTGGCGCTGGACGGAAAGAAAAATGCTTGCCTTGTGCGCGCTTCGAATGCGGGGCACACGCTCTTCACGGGAATTGCGGGCCGCGAGCGCGCCAGACGGCTGGCGGAAACATTGATGAACGAACAGATGTTTTCGGGCTGGGGCGTGCGTACGCTGTGCGCGGGCGAGGCGCGCTACAACCCGATGTCTTACCACAATGGATCGGTGTGGCCGCATGACAACGCGCTGATCGCGCTGGGGCTTTCGCTGTATGGCGGACAAGAACATGCCGTGCGCATTCTTTCCGGAATGTACGAGGCGAGTTTGCATTTTGATTTGCGGCGGCTGCCGGAATTATTTTGTGGCTTTCACCGGCGCGAAGATGGCAACGGGCCGACACACTATCCGGTGGCGTGCGCGCCGCAAGCGTGGGCGTCTGGCGCAATGTACCTGCTCTTGCGCGCGTGCCTGGGAATGAATATTCGTGCTCCGGAAAAGACGATTACCTTTACCAACCCGATGCTCCCCGCGAGTCTGGATGAGCTGCGTTTGGAAGGCTTGCGCGTCGGTGAAGCTCGCGTCGATTTGCTGCTCAAACGGCACTTGCAAGGGACGGCGGTAGAGGTTCTGAAGAAAGATGGCGAACTGGAAATCGTGAAGTCCATTTGAGCGTTTCTCGTGTTGCCCACTCGCCTGGCTCTATTGCGGTGGAACGGAATCCCGCCAATACATTCGCCTTCGCTTGGAATGATTAATGACACGGTCGGTCGGGGTTCCGGCCAGTGTCGCTGGTTTGAGCCGGATGCCGGCGGTAGAATTCTCCGCGATCCGTTTCTGCTCCCAGCATCGCGACCTGCGAAGCATCGTCGGCACACGATCCGTATCGATTACCGCACCCTGCGCAAAACTACCTTGCCACCGCCGTTCCGCTTCGACATAATTTGCCTGGTAGCGGTTCGCGGGTCTACAATACAGCGAAGGTCAAGCCGTGCAGTGGCAGTGCCTATGCGGCGATCCGTTTGACGCCGTCGCTGGTGATTGCCTCGGGGAGTCGCCCATGAGTCAGACTAGTTTGAAGGACCTGATCCCCACCCTTCCTCAGCTCCGAAGGCTGCACTACCTCATTTCTGAATCCGAAGGCAAATACATTGCCCATTGCCTGGACTTGGATCTCGTGTCCATGGACGCCAATCTCGTCTCCGCGGGTCACAAACTCGATCTTCTGGTTAAAGACCACATTGAATTCTCGTTGGCCACCGGCCAGCTTGCGAATCTCAATACCAAAGCGCCCGTCCACTTTTGGCAGGAATTCAGCCGCGCTTCCTCGATTGCGCTGGAGCCGAAAGAAATCCATATCACCATTCCCGATGCTGCTCAGGTTGTGCCGCTCTTATCCCCTGCCGGTGTCCTGGCAATTGACGTCCGGCAGCTCCCGCATGCGGCTTAGTGAAC
>JBEKVU010000458.1:0-3697 GCA_049513775.1 Candidatus Acidiferrum sp. | reverse complement strand
TCGTTCACTAGGTTGGCAAGGTCAGCGCCGGAAAATCCCGGCGTGCCGCGCGCAATGATAGAAAGATCCACATCATCGGAGATGGGAACTTTGCGCGTGTGTACGCGGAGAATTTCTTCGCGGCCCTTTACGTCCGGGCGCGCGACCACGACGCGGCGGTCAAAGCGGCCAGGACGTAGCAAAGCCGGATCGAGCACGTCGGGGCGGTTGGTTGCGGCAATCAGGATTACGCCTTCGTTGGATTCGAAGCCATCCATCTCCACGAGCAAGGCATTGAGCGTCTGCTCGCGTTCATCGTGACCGCCGCCGAGCCCGGCGCCGCGATGGCGTCCGACCGCGTCGATTTCGTCGATGAAAATAATGCACGGGGCATTCTTTTTGCCTTGTTCGAACAAATCGCGCACGCGACTCGCGCCCACGCCTACAAACATTTCCACGAAGTCCGAACCGGAAATCGAGAAGAACGGCACATTCGCTTCGCCGGCAATCGCCCGCGCCAGCAAGGTCTTGCCCGTACCCGGAGGCCCGACGAGCAGCACGCCCTTCGGAATGCGCCCCCCGAGTTTTTGGAACTTCTGCGGATCCTTCAGGAACTCGATAATCTCCTGCAGCTCTTCCTTGGCTTCGTCCGTGCCGGCGACGTCCTTAAACGTGGCCTTCTTCTGCTGCGCGGAAAGCAGTCGCGCCCGTGACTTTCCAAAACTTAGCGCCTTGTTTCCGCCCGCCTGCATCTGCCGCATGAGGAAAAACACAAATCCCGCCAGCAACAGCAGGGGCAGTGCATTGAGCAGAATCAATACCCAATCGCCGCTGTGCACTTCTTTCACTTTAATCTGCACGGCCTTATCGCGCAGCGTTTTCACCAAATCGGGCGCGGCTTCCTTGAACACTGTGGTATGGAACTTGCGATGTTCCTTAGTGTATTCGCCCTGCAGTTCGTAGCTATTTGGCGACAGGTACAGCGTCACCTCTTTCACCTCGCCCTGATCCACCTTGGTCATCAGGTCGCTGTAGGTAGGCTCGTCTTCGCGCGCCTGCGCGCCGTTAGCGGACACCAGCTTCCAAAGCATCACGCCCAGAAATACGATTGAAATCCAAAATAAAACTGTTTTTGCCGTGGAACTGGAATTCACGTTGACCTCACTCGATCCCCAAGCAACCGTCAAACCAAACGCTCACTGCGTCCTGCGATTACCCTGCGAAAGCACTTCGAGAATCCAAAGCAACTCAGATGCTATTTTTTCCGTCCCTTGACGGCCCTGGCCGCCACTTTCATTCTTTTGCGGCGGACTTTGTGTCCATCGTCACGGCGCTGGCCCGCGCTGATCGCCGAGAGCCGCTTACCATTGCGGCCCGTGCCGTTCGTCGCTGCCAACCCATAGCCCACCCACATATCATTAGATGCAGTCCGGAACCCAAAGTAATCGGGCTCCAAATCCACGCGGCGCCGGTCCGGCTTGTCCAGGAGCACTGCCAGGCGCAGCGAGCGGGGTTTGCTCTCTCCGAGCCGCCGTAGCAAGAATTCCTGCGTTACTCCACTATCGAGCACCGCGTCCACCAGCAGCACATCCCGACCCTTCAAATCCGGCCGAACACCAAAAAAAACCTCGCGCCGCGCGTGACCGCTGTGCTCCACGTCGCGCACGTCCTCGCGGACGAAATGGCAGACGGTAGGACTCGTCAGGTGCCGCACCAGATCGGCGGCAAAAATAAATCCGCGATCCAGCGTAACTACGACGTCCAGACGCCGCCCCTGATTCGCGCGCGAAATCTCCCGGCCCATCACCGCAACCCTGCTGGCGATTCGTGCGGGCGAAAAAGCAGCGCTCAAAGTGGTTCCTCGTCGATTACTAAACCGCTGCGCGTTTTCTCATCGGCCGCAAATTCCGCGGCCACGGGAAACCCGCGCACCCAGACGATCACATCGCCGCTGGTCAGCACCGGCCAGCCGTTGCGATCCCAGCGGCTGATCCCTTTTTTGTTCAGCAAGCGCTTCAGCTTATAAACCCCGGAATGCCCCACTGGTTGCAGCCGGTCGCCGGGACGCCAATTTCGCAAGACCAAGGGCTTTCGCAGCTTTGCCGAATCCAGCGCCACCGCCGTGCTTCTAGTTTCGCTCCTCTCGCCGAGCCAGTCAATCGCTCTGAAGCGAAATACGCACCTCAATAGGGGAACGCTAACGGTGGCCTCTCCGGTATTGAGCAGCACTTCGTGAGCGTACTCAATGGCCGCGGAAGCCTTTCCACGCGCTTCTGATTTATCACCTGCGGTCGCTCCGCTTTGCGTTTCTGGCGCGCTGTGGAACGACAAGGCGTTCTTCTCTCTGCGAACCTCCACGCCGCCCGGCAATTCCAGGGACTTGCCGTTTTCTCCGCACTCGGCCAACTGCAAAACGCCGGCCACATGTTGCGCGCCGAGCTCCCCGTCGCGTCCTTTACACGCTTTCACAATTTTTCGCACGATCCGCCCGCGCAGCGCCCTTGGTGTGGCACGACCCGTTAGAAGATCCACGCGAATGCGTAGCGTGTCGTGCGATTCATCGAGCGTTGATGCCAGTTTACTAGCGGCGGCTGCATCGAGAAATTCTTCATCCTCGCGGGCCTGTTCGGCCAGTGTGGCCAAATGTGCGACTACTTCCGCTTGATACTGTTTTTCAAGTAGCGGAATGAGCTTGGCACGAATGCGCGCGCGCGTCTTTGAAGTGTCCCGGTTGGTAGCATCCTCGCGCCAAGTTTGCTTGCATTGCTTGAGGTACCGCCGTAGCTCCGCGCGGCGGACGTGCAGAATGGGCCGCACAATCCCGCCGGAAATCGGATGGATCCCCCCGAGTCCTGCCAAGCCTGTCCCGCGCAGCAAGTGCGCCAGGACGGTCTCGGCCTGATCGTCCATGGTATGCGCGGTGGCCACCCAATCGACGCTTCCTTGTTCGACTAGGCGCGCGAAAAATCCATAGCGCTCGCGACGGCCGGCGTCTTCCATGTTCCGCTTCGCACGCTTCGCGGTCTCGCGCACGTCCGCGGCGGCGCGATGAAATTCCAATCCACGCTTGGCCGCTAGTTGCCGCACAAACTCTTCGTCGGCGTCGGCTGCTGCTCCACGCAGTTGGTGATTAAAATGCACCACGGCAATTTCCATCGGCCCTTTAGTGTGCGCAGCCTCTCTCAGCTCGAGAAAAAGCAGCAGCAGCGCTACGGAATCCGCGCCGCCTGAAACGGCCACGCCAAATTTCGCGCCAGCGCGCCAAACGCCGAGGCGTTGCAAGGCCGAAAAAACGCCGCGGGACAAAATGAGCGATCTCTGGGAAATCGCTTTTTTCGCGTTTTGCGTTTTTTGATCCATGGAAATTTCTTGCGCAGGTTTCCTTCGCGATACGCGTATCCTACCACCCCGCAAAGACTTACCGGCGATCTGTGCATGGCTGTGGAAATCTGTAATCTGGTGTTGACAATCCTCGCAGCGACTGAGATACTCTTCAAGTTGTATGTAGCCTTTCTGCATGACAGGGAGGTCTTGCTCTTTGACAACCGATACGATGTGCCAGAATCCGTTCGAAACCAATCACGCTTTTCGAGCCTGATTGGTCTGAGTAAATCGAGCGACAATAATTCGCCTGAGAGGCTGCCTGGGATGCAAATCCCGGGATTTTTTTTCCTCAGGCAACCAGCTTCAAACGAGAGTTTGATCCTGGCTCAGAACG
>JBEKVU010000457.1:0-3707 GCA_049513775.1 Candidatus Acidiferrum sp. | reverse complement strand
ACCAGCAAATTTCCCTGGTCGCTTGCCAACTCTGATTCCGCGCGCGTCACGTCCAGCGGCGCCATCGTGCCGATTTCCAACTGCTTCTTGTTGTCGTTGTACAGCTTCTCGGAAACTGCCACCGCCTGCTGCTCCACCTTCACGTTCTCCCGCGCGTACACCAGTTCCCAATACGCGGTAATCGTGTTGGTCACCGTCGTAATCGCCTGCTGCACGAACACCAAATCCGCAATCTTGCGGTTATTCTTCGCGATGATCAGGTTTCGCCGGTTCACTTGGAAGCAGCAGCCATTCAGCAGTTGCTGCGAAACCGTCGCCGTCAGCGTCGTCGTCACCGAAGGATTCAAAAGGTCCGCCGTAGGCGCCGTCGATCCTCGCGTGTTGTCCCACGCCGCCGTAAAGGTTGTCCCTGAATTGAACGCTTGCGAATACCCAAAATTAAACGTCGACGAGTGAATTTTCTCCGGCAGCAGCAGTGTCGCTGACCCGGTCGTGCCCGTGCCCGAAGTAAAAGGGTTGTTGATCGGTATGTTTCCGTCGAACACCGAAACTCCTGCTGTCAGCGACGGATCCAGATTCAAAATCGGCAAGTTCGCGCTCGACGCTATAACGTCCGAGGCCACGCTTCCGGGAACCGCCGCCACGCTCAGAAATCCGCGCGGCGAGCCCCCAGCCTTCGCCAGCAAAATATCGGTATCCGCAATCCACGGTGTATAGCGCTGAATCTCAATGTCCAGGCTGTTTTCCAGCGACAATTCCACCGCATCCTGCAGCGTCAGTTGCAACTTTCCATCTCGCACCATCTGGTCGATCTTGGGTGAATTTGCGAGTGCCGGGTGCTCGATCCCGATCTGCTTGTACGGAGCCAGAACCGTGGGAAACCAGCGCGGGCCGTTTGAATAATCGTGCTTCGAGAGTCCCAGTGACACGGGAATCGCCGGCGCTTGCGGTTGCGGCGCGTTCGGCGGCGGCACCGCCACCTGATTCTTTGTCTTATCCGGATCTTGCAATCCCGGTTGCTGCGGCGGCGGATCCTGCGCAAATGCCGGCGACACCGGTCCCGTGGCCACCACTCCGGCCAGTATGCTCGCCAACACCGATCGCGCGAACAGCTTCTTCATGGTGCTCCTTACCCTCGTTAATGTGCTTAATTTGTTGCGCTTAAGATGCACAAATTCCCAAATGATGCCCAATACGCCCAATGAGCTTGCCACGCCATTTGCAGACATCACCCGTCACGTCTCACTAGGTTAAAACGCTGATGATGTGGAAATTGTTTCACCTAATCGTGCACACGGCCACGAAAAGTCCGAACAAAAGTGCTCAACCAAACGCTAATCGCGCTAAAAATCGATGCGTTAGTCTAGCAGGCCCTCGTCTGCCTTGACAACGCATCTTGCCTTGACCGTGCATCTGCTTGACAAGGCCACACGGCGCGGCTAGGCTGCTCAGGATTCGACGCTTAGCCGCGTCCGCCGGTTAGCTGCGCACATGGTCAAACGCGAAGAATTATTGAAAATGTTTGAGTCCGCGGGGGCCGTTCGCCACGGCCATTTCGAACTCTCCAGCGGTCTGCACAGCGCAACCTACGTGCAATGCGCCCTGGTCCTGCGCTATCCGCGCCTCGCCGAAAAGTTAGGCCAAGCGTTGGCCGCCCTTTTTTCGGATGCCACGATTCAAACCGTTGTCTCCCCCGCGCTAGGTGGTGTCATCATCGGCCAGGAAGTCGCACGCGCCTTGCCCGCACCGAAATATGGCGCCGAAACCGGCGTCCCCGCCCTCTTCGTCGAGCGCAACGCCGGCGGCAACCTCTGCCTCCGCCGCGGTTTCACTCTAGAACCCGGCGAAAAAGTTCTAATCGTAGAAGACGTCTGGACCACCGGCGGGTCCACTCTCGACGCCATCCAAGTCGTCGAAGAAGCCGGTGGCCGGGTCATCGCTGTTGGCGCCCTAATCGACCGCAGCGGCGGCAAAATCGAATTCCCAGTAGAATCCCAGTCCCTGTTAGGTCTCAGCATACCCTCCTACGAACCCGAAGACTGCCCACAATGCCGCGAAGGCTCCCCCGCCAGCAAACCCGGCAGCCGCTTCGTCCGCTCCGCCCCCTAAACCTTTGCGCTTGCCTTGGCCTTTGCCTTTGTAGTGGCGCAGCGTGTTGCGCGGTTTTGCTCTTGCCTTCGTTTTTGTCCGCGCCTTGTGCGGGCGCCCCATGCTGCGCCCCATCTTGCCAAGATTGTTCCGATTCGGCAGCGCATCGGTTGTCGTTTCTTCTGCGTTAAAATCCCCATTCCACTAACGCGCACCCACCCAACATTGCCCCCACCAAAAATCTGCGCCACAATATTCACCCACGCATGCGCTACATCAAGCTGACCATCGCCTACGACGGCACTGACTTCCACGGCTGGCAAATCCAAAAAAACAAACCCACCGTCCAAGGCGAAATTGTCAACATTCTCCGCCGCCTAACCCAAGAGCCCGCGATCACCCTACACGGCGCAGGCCGCACCGACGCCGGCGTCCACGCCCTAGGCCAAATCGGCAGCTTCCGCACGCAATCCACCCTAACCCCACAAGAATTCCAGCGCGCCCTCAACGCCATCCTTCCTCCCACCATCCGCATCCTCGATGCCGAAGAAACCGGCCCGCAATTCAACGCGCGCTGGTCCGCCCACGGAAAGATTTACCGCTACCGCATCTACCGCGGCAAAGTAGTCCCACCGATGCTCCACCGCTACGTCCTGCACTATCCCTTTCCACTCGACGAAGACGCCATGCGCGACGCCGTCACCCGTTTCGTCGGCATCCACGATTTCTCTTCCTTCGCCGCCAGCACTGGCTCTGAAGAAGAAGACCAAGACCGCACTATGGAACGCGAAATCTATTCCGCCGATCTATCCCGCAGCCCCGCCGACGGCAACGAACTAGTCTTCACCGTCCACGGCCGCTCCTTCCTCCGCTACATGGTCCGCAAAATAGTCGGCACCCTACTCGACGTAGGCCGCGGCAAACTAGCCCCGCCAGACATCGACCGCCTGTTCGCCCTAAAAGACCGCTCCAAATCCGGCCCCACCGTCCCGAGCCAAGGCCTAACCATGGTCGAGGTCCACCTAACCGAATCCTTCCGCCTCTAGCACGCTCTTGTAGGGTCCGGCTTTAGCCGCGACCGGCGTAATCCACACCAGGAATCCTTCCTCCAATTAATCACCGCCGCTTCCGATGCGGTCGCCTTCTTCAGCCACGGTCGCCTCGCTCCCGTCGCACAGGCACTCCTGCTTGTGCACAGTGTCGGCCGCGCTCCCGACCGAAACGCTCATCCTTCTCCCGACGACCGATCGCGGATTTCATTCTGATGTACTTGCGTCTGTAGAGAAGTACGCCTAACTCTGCGACCCAATCCTTAGAATCTTGCCTGGTCGTTCAACTTTCCGTCGCTATTGTGTCGGCGCCTGAGGGGGATAACTATCTGTGCAACAGTGCATGGCGGTAAGCCACGTAAAATGAACACTTGCAAAAAACCCTGCGGGTACCCACAGCCTTCCAGTTATCCAAACACTCAGCAGGGAACTATCGGAACTCCTTCATGTATCATTGTAGGCGCTCGCTCTAGCTGCGCGCCCATCACGATGTCCCTGATAATGAGCAGACTGCGCCGCAACGTGACGCTCTTTGTCTCCGCAATCGTCGCAGTGCTACTCAGCGCCGCC
>JBEKVU010000456.1:0-3708 GCA_049513775.1 Candidatus Acidiferrum sp. | reverse complement strand
GGGAAAGAAGGCCCCGGTCCGAGACTGCTAATCCGTGGCCTACATGAAAAAACGCCCTAAGCTGAGTGTGTTCTAAGAAATGCCAGATACTGTACCAGACGGGAACTTTTCTACCCTAAGTTGCCGTCAGGTCCACTTTGAAATTGCCAGAACTCTAATGAAATCTGCACCTTATAGCCTGGAGAATGGCCCGCTAGGTGCACCTGTACTAATGGCCGGGGCCCGCGGCCCGCAGCTACGCCCCCGAGCTGGAGCTTCACATGGCAAATGTCTCCCCCGCTCTAGGCTTTCGCGCCACGCTGCTGGTGCTTGTCGCGCTGCTTCTTATCCCCACCGGCCGCGCTCAAACCACAACCAATCTTTCCGGGCGCTACGAGTGCGTGCAAGTCAAACAGCATGAGGTGGTTACCGCCTGCTCCGCGGCTCCTCTCATTTTGAAAAATGATGGTCATTTTGAGTTGCGTGGTTGGGAAGGCAGCTACCTGGTGAACGGCGAGTGGGTGGAGCTCTCCGACTCGTTACTCAAGGCTCGCGCGAGAATCGCGCCAGGACACAAGATCGTGCTGCGCTACTATGGCAAGAACGGTTATGTGGAAATGATCTACGAGCGCCGCGTCGCGGAGCTCGGCAAGACCGCGTTGAGTTAAACGCCCATGCAAGTAAATTTACATTTCGTCATGCTGGAGGATCTGTCGGACGCGCGAGACGCAGCGACCGGCGACAACACCGTAGCCCGCATCGAAATTATTCGCGAGTGCTCGCCCGGCGAAGTGGAGTTTGACGATTTGTCCAGCGACGCAGGCTCGCAAGCCTAGAAAATATCACCGTCGAACGAAACAAAAATCAATCACCATACCATCGCGATCCCGCGCGCTGCTCTTCCGTAATCGCGCGCGCTACGGACAGCGTCCGCTCACGCCGGAACTCCCCGCAGGTCGCCAGGATGGCGTTGAACAGCGCAATCGGCGCTGTGTACGACGCAATAAACGAAGGCGACTCGATGGACGCCAGAAATACTTCGTGGCATTCCTGTGCCAGCGGGGAAAGATAAGTATCGGTGATTCCCACGCAATATGCGCCACGGCTGCGCGCCAGCTGTGCGCCTTCCACCGTTTGCCGCAACCCACGCCGGAACGAAATGGCGAAGACTAGGTCCTGCTTGTTTGCTCCGCGCGTGAGGTGCGCGATACGCCCAGCTGAAGTGGCCGCTACGATGGGGAGTGCCAGAATGCCAAGCTGATATTCGAAATAATGCGCCAGCGACTCCGCAAGGTCGCCCGCGAGCACGAGTATGCTGCGCGCCTCATAAACGCGCTTCGCCAGCGCCGCCAGGCGTTTTGGCTCCACGCTATTTTTTAATCCCTGCAAATTCTTCAGGTCCTGTTCGAGCGAGACCTGAATCTTCCCTGGCAATCCACCATTGCGTGCGCCACTCTGCAAAGTGTCCAGGGAAGTGGCGAAAGCTAAAGACATTTCGTGCAAATAATGTTGGAACTCTCGGTAGCTGGCGAATCCAAGGCCACGCACGATGCGCACGATGGTCGCGGGATCGGTTCCCAGGCGACTCGCCAGCGCGCGCACGCTCAGCAGCACGTATTCCCGCGGATGCTCGAGGATGGGACGGACAATTTCTTGACGATTCTTGCTTAATTTTTCCAGACGCTCATTTACGTTCAAGGTGGGGACCTTTGAAGAAACTTCCTTTCTCGTCATAATGCGAAAGGGTTGCCGATAAAGTTCATCAAGTCAAGTCAGCGGCACGCGCGCGCGAGAGATGGATTCGCCAGCGAGATGCTTTGGCATTGAGGGCGCGCGCGGGCCGCTGATTCTGTTTCAGGATTGCGAGATTACTTGGTACTGGCGGCTGTCTTGTTCTCTGGCGCGGGCAAGCCAGGCGCGACGACCGGTTGCAAGAACGGCATCATGGCGCGCAACTTCGGGCCGAGCTGTTCGATAAGCAGCGTCTGCTCCTGTTTGCGCGTAGCCAGGAAATTCGGGCAGCCTTTTTCGTTTTCTTCGATCCACTTTTGCGCGAAACTTCCGTCCTTGATTTCGGCGAGCAGTTTTTTCATTTCGTCTTTGGTCTGCTGTGTCACCAGGCGCGGGCCCGCGGTGTAATCGCCATGTTCGGCGGTGTCGCTGATGGAATAGCGCATGTAACTGAGGCCGCCGCGATAAATCAGGTCCACGATTAATTTCAGTTCGTGCATGCACTCGAAGTACGCCACCTCGGGCTGGTACCCCGCGTTGACCAGCGTTTCAAAGCCGGCTTTGATCAATGCGCTCACGCCACCGCATAGCACGGCTTGTTCACCAAACAGATCGGTTTCCGTCTCTTCGGTGAATGTAGTTTCGAGAACACCCGCTCGCGTGCAACCGAGTCCCTTCGCGTAGGAGAGAGCCAGGGCTTTGGCGTTGCCGCTGGCGTCTTGCTCGATCGCGATCAACGCGGGCGTGCCGCCGCCTTCGGTGAAGACTTCGCGCACGCGATGGCCTGGGGCTTTTGGCGCGATCATCGAGACGTCGACGGATTTGGGCGGCTTGATGGTGCCGAAGCGAATGTTGAAGCCGTGCGCGAACATCAGCGTCTTGCCGGCTTTCAGGTGCGGCTCGATGGATTCCTTGTAGATTTTTTGCTGCTTGGTGTCCGGCGTCAGAATCATGATTACGTCAGCCCATGCCGCGGCTTCGGCAACGCTGGTGACAATTAAGCCGTCTTTTTCCGCTTTGGCTTTGCTGGCGCTGCCGGGTTGCAGGCCGACGTGGACCTCCACGCCGCTGTCGCGCAGATTGAGGGCGTGCGCGTGGCCTTGCGAGCCGTAGCCGATGATGGCTACTTTTTTGCTTTGAATCAGCGAGATGTCGGCGGCGTTTTCATAATAGAGATTTGCCATGGGCGTTTTGTAATTCCTCTCAGGTTTTGTAGCGGCCGGGCTTTAGTCCCGGCGATTTTTGTTTTGGCCGTGCTGACCTGGAAAAAAACCGCCGGGACTAAAGCCCGGCCGCTACAGAGTCAAAAGCGAAATCCAATTCAAGAGCAAAATCCAATTCAAGGGCAAAAACTAAAAGGCCAAGGCGACCGCCTCAGAAGGCGGCCGCAATAACGGCTTACGCGGCGTTTTGCGCGGGCGGCTGGAGCAGATCGCCGCCGCGCGTCATGCTGATGCGGCCGCTGCGCGCCATTTCCAGGACACCGAAGGGGCGCAGCACTTCGATCAGGCCATCGATCTTGTCCACCGTGCCGCTGACTTCAATGATCAGCGATTCGGGGGCTACGTCCACCACGCGGCCGCGGAACACTTTGATTAATTCCATCAAGTGCGGGCGGTTTTGCTGATCCGCTTTTACTTTGATGAGCGCCAGGTCGCGTTCCAGCAAGCTGCGTTCGCTGACGTTTTCGGCCAGGAGGACGTCGACCAGTTTTTCCAGGCTGGCCTCCAGGCGATGGCCGCCTTTAGTGTCCGTATGCGCCACGATGGTCATGCGCGCGATTTGATCGTTGTCCGTGGGGCCAACGGTGAGGGAGTCGAGGTTGATGGCCAGGCGTCGGGCTAGGGACGAGACGCGGTTTAGGACTCCCGGTTTGTTTTCTACGTAGGCTACGAGTGTTTGCATGATGACCTCGATCAAATTTTGCTTGGCCTAGAAGCGCCGGGACTAAAGCCCGGCCGCTACAAAAGCTGCGTAACCGCTCGAAAATGCGCGGGT
>JBEKVU010000455.1:0-3711 GCA_049513775.1 Candidatus Acidiferrum sp. | reverse complement strand
GCCGCATCTTCCGGGTTTTGCTCCACCGCCTGCTGCAAGAAAACTCCCGCCTGTTTGAACGCAAAGCTCGAATTGCCACCGCCTAGCCCCACCCATGCCAGCGCCAGATCGCGCACCGACTCCTCCCCCAACCCCGTCGGAAACCGCGTCAATTTCGGCTCCCGTGGCGGCCCGTGCGAAGGATCAAACGGCGAACCAACCCCTAGCAGCGGCATCACCGGCACGCGCATTATTCGGTGATCACTCGCCTGCGTGTGCGCCACGTCCGCCGTCGCCAGCCTCGGCATGTGACATTGCGCGCAGTCCTGCTGCTCCACGTGATGCTTCGCGCCAAACGCCTCACCATGACACGCCAAACATTTCCCCCGATAGAACGCCACGCGCTCCGCCGCCGTTGGCGAAGAATGCGGGTCGTGGCAAGACGTACACATCATTGCATCGCCCGACGCCCGCTTGCACTTGCTCTGCGCCAGCGCTTCAAACTGACTCACCGCGCGCACGCTATCCTTGCCATCGCCGGTCAAAACAAAATAGTGCACAAAATCCCCAAGATCCTCGCCCGCCTGAAATTGGTACAAATGCCGCCCCGGCTGTTCGATCGCCGCATTCCCCTCCAAGTGACATTGCATGCACACGGCATCTCGCCGCGCGGGCGCCAGCTTCGCAGGATTCACGATCCCCGCGCCCGCCGCGACGATCGTCGCGGTGCGCGCCTCGGGAGCAGCGTTCGCACTCGGCGGCCCCTTCGATCTAGTTCCGCTCTTTGCGCCCGCATTTATTTGCGCACTCTTCGCCGGCCCCTCCTGCGCCTGTTTTACATGCTCAAGCCCAGCGCCATGGCACCGTTCGCACGTAACCCCATCGTGCGCAAAGAGCGGCGTGCCATATCTATTTTCCGTCCCCGCCATCGGCGCCAGCGCGTTACTCGTATGGCACGCCAGGCATGACGGCGCCGCGGGCAAATTCAGTGGCATCTCCTTCGCATCCTGATACGCCGGCGCCATGTCCCACACGCCATCGCCACCCGCGCCCTTTGCCGCATAAAAATTGATCGGCGACTCAAACACGAATCCATCGTCCGCAAAAAGGTACGTCCGCCCGCGATGCCCCGAGCCGATGAAGTATTGCAGCTTCCTCTTCCCGTGCAATTCGTTCTCTCCGCTGCGCTCGAAACTCAGCCACGCCTCGTCGTTCTCCTCATACACGCGATAGTGCATCCCAGACGCCGCATGCGTAAATTCCCCCGCCATAAAATCCTGCGTCGCCGGACCGCTGGCCCGCGCCATCGCCGTCCCCGCGTACTTCTCAGCGATTCCGCCGTGACACTTCGCGCAAACTTCGTTCCCTCGCGCCCCGGCTTGCTCGTCATGCGTGGGCTCCGCCGCAGCCCCCGTTTTTTGCGTCATCTGCGCGTTTGCGCCCAAACTGAGCGCCGCGCTCAACAAAATCAGCAAACCAAGGCCATGAAAAACGCGATTGGCTCTGCGAAAAAAAAGGCTTGTTAACAAAAGGTTTTGCGCGGGAATCACTGCTTCAGTGAGGCCGGCTGGCGAATTCATCGGCTTCTCGGTGTTCGGTCGTTTCACGGGCCAACATCTTACAACGAAAACAAAACGAGCTTCGCCCCCCCAGGCAAGGCTCTGCCTCTACAAAACTCCAACAAGGATCTGTCTCTGGATTTTTTCTTGAAAAACTGCAGGGTAACTACGCCGCGCGCCCAAGCAAATCCGCCGCTTTGGCGCGTTTAGTCCGCTGCTCTGGCGTCGCGGCCATTGGCCGCCGTTCTTCGCATGCTTTTCGCGGACTTGCCTTTCGCCGACTGACCATCCACATACTGTCCGTCGCTCAACGTTGTGTCTGCCACATCGCCATTCGCTTGGCCGTCTCGCGCGTTGCCATCCACCAATTGCTGATTCAGATGCTCCCGAATCACGTTCATCTCTTCCTGCAACGCCGCCAGCACTAGTGCGCTCTTGCGTTCCCCGCGCGCCACGCGGCTCACATACGAAGGATCGACGCCCAGCTTAGCGGCCACCCGCTGATAGAGCCCGCGAAAAATCGACAGCACCGGAAACGCAGGTGTGGTATCATTCGGCTTGTCACGGTTCATGACTCTCTTTTCGAGTCCCCAGGCGGAGACCTCATACCCCTGCGAGCCTAACACGAATGTTAGTGCAGGTGTGGGAATTGCTGGCTCCATTAGATGAAGGCCAAAAAAGTAGCCTCGGCGGAGTGGTCGCGCAAAATCATCGCCTTGCGCAACTCCATGGGCCTCACCCAGGCGGCTTTCGCCTCGCGCCTCCACTATTCCGCCATGGCCCTCTCCCGCTGGGAGCGCGGCACCCACGAACCTCCCGCGCAGTGCTACATCCAACTCGGTAATCTTGCCGGCGAACCCCTCTGCTGGTGGTTTTGGGCCCGCGCCGGATTCAAGAGCACCGATCTTTCCCGCATGTTCCCGGAAGGCCACGGTGAACTTCGCGGCGCAAAATTTCCAGAACTAGAGCTGGTCGCCGCCGGTGTTCACAAGCGCGTCAGCAAACTGCCCAAGAAAACCCGTTTGGTGGCTATTCCGGTTCTCGCTGTACACGCCGCTACGCACGGGGCCAAGGGCGATCAAGTAGTTGACTTGGACACCGTGCCGGTCAGCGAAATGATCGCCGCACCAGACCTATGGTGCCCCAATCCCGGTGAGACCAACTGCGTCCGCGTTCGTGGCGCCTCCATGAGCCCCATGATCAACGACGGCGATATCGTCGCTGTCGATTGCGCGCAAACCGATCCCAAACAACTCACCGGAAAAATTGTCGTGTCCTGGCAAGAAGAACAGGGCCTGGTGCTCTCCAGGTTCCTGCTCGTCAACGGCACGCAATTGCTGGAATCCGAGAATCGTCAGTATGAACCTGTCCCGCTCGGCAAGAATCGCAACTGGCGCATCATCGGCCGCGTCCTCTGGTGGATTCGCCAAGCCCCGTGAGCTTTCGCGGCGCAATACACTGGCCCGGATGAGACTGTGTAGGTGCCGGGCTTCCGCCCGGCCGCACAGCG
The DNA here is from genome assembly GCA_049513775.1 of Candidatus Acidiferrum sp. GTDB lineage: Bacteria > Acidobacteriota > Terriglobia > Acidiferrales > UBA7541 > Acidiferrum. The sequence goes on along the minus strand of JBEKVU010000455.1, from coordinate 663 downwards.
CCTTAGTTGTGATGCGTGAGTTTCTCTAGTACTCCCCGCATGTACGCGAAGCTCCTGCTAACCCCCGCCATCGGATCGTCCGCGTGCACTTCGTACTCTAAATCCACAAAGCCTTTATATTTTTCCGCGGCCAGCGCCTCAAATATTCCCCGCACCGGCATCCTGCCGTCCCCCACTGCCACCTGGCTGTCTTTTTTCTGGAAGTCCGTTAGGTCCTTCATGTGTACGTTGTAGAGTCTCGCGCCCGCCGCGTGAATTGCTTCCACCACGTCGGTCCCCGCGCGCACCGTGTGCCCCACATCAATGCAGCATCCCATCCGCGGGTCCATTCCCTTCACCGCCTTCAACACCTCCAGCGGCGAAGGCCACAGCTTATCTTCGGGTCCGTGATTGTGAATCGCCACTCGGATGTCGTATTCCTTCACGAACCGTTCGATGCGCGGCAGCGTCTCCGGCGCGGGATCCCCGGCCACGATCACGCCAATGCCTGCGCGTTTGCAGTACTCAAACTTGTTGCGAATATCCGCAGCCTCATCCCTGTCGAAGGAGATGGCTCCCGCCGCGTGCAGCGTTATGCCCGCTGCGGCGTAGTCCGCGAGGGCCGCTTTTTCGCCATCTGGATCCACAGGGAGATGATCTTTGACGTCCTTCGCATTCAGCGCG
>JBEKVU010000454.1:0-3724 GCA_049513775.1 Candidatus Acidiferrum sp. | reverse complement strand
CGGCCAGCGCCGGGTCAGCCTGGCATCACTGGGTGGGCCTAGTGGTCGCCGAATCAGCCGAGCTTTGACAAGCGCTCGCGCACCCGATCGCTCAGCGCTTTGCCGTCGACGGTTTTGCCTTCGAGCGTGGACTTGGCGGACTTTACTACCGCGCCCATCTGCTTGATGGATGTGGCGTTGGTCTCCGCGATGGCTTTGTCGATGGCGGCATCCATTTCGGCGACGCTGGCTCCGGCCGGCAGATACGATTCGAGGATCGCCAGTTCCTTGGTTTCTTTTTCGGCCAACTCCGGGCGGTTGCCTTTGGTGAATTGTTCGATCGATTCCTTGCGCTGCTTCACCAGCATTTGCAGAATCTGTATGGACTCGCTCTCATCCAGCGCGCGAATTTTTTCAATCTCGCGATGCTTGATGGCCGCTTTCACCCCGCGCAGCACGCTCAGCTTCAGCTCATCCTTTGCGCGCATCGCAACAACCAGATCTTTCTGAATCGTTTCCGCCAGACTCATCGCTATCTCCTCGTGGCCCCAATATAGCAGACGAACTGTCTGTAACGCCCTTAGGGTGATTGCCTTCTGGTTTCCGTCGAGAACGGTGGGGAAGAAGGTTTTTCCGCCATTTGACAGCGCACGCCGCGCTCGTTACCGTAGTTCTCTTGGAATCACGATAAAAAACTCGTCTGACGGACGGTGGATTTGGAAATTGTCGCAACCGTTTCGCAGCGCGGGGAAACTCTACAAAAACTCCACCACGGGGCCGGGACCAACGAATGAAAGTCATCGTAGCGGACAAAATCAGCGAACGCGGCGTCACTCTCCTTAAGGAGCAACCCGGCTGGAACATTGTCCAGACCACAAAGGACAATCTGCTCGCCGAACTTGCCGACGCTGACGCGTTGATCGTGCGCAGCGCCACCAAAGTCACCGCCGAACTGCTCGAAAAAGCGCCGCGGCTCCGCGCTGTAGGTCGCGCTGGAGTTGGCGTGGACAATATCGATCTTGAAGCCGCCACCAAACGCGGCGTGCTGGTGATGAGCACGCCCGGCGGAAGCTCGGTGAGCGTCGCCGAACACACGTTTGCGCTGCTGCTCGCGCTGGTGCGCCAGTTGCCGAAATTCGATGCTTCGATGCGCGAAGGCCGCTGGGAAAAATCTTCGTCGGGCGCGGAAGTTCGCGGCAAGACGCTTGGATTGATTGGGCTCGGACGAATTGGCAGCGAGGTGGCTCTGCGCGCGGAAGCTTTTGATATGCGGGTGCTGGCCTACGATCCCTTCATCAGCGAGGCGGCCGCGCGCGAACTCTCCGTGGATCTCGTGAGCCTCGAACAGTTGCTGGCCGAGAGCGATTTCATTTCGTTGCACACCGCGGTGGTGCCGCAGACGCGCGACATGATCAATGCCGCCAACATCGCCAGAATGAAAAAAGGCGTGCGCATCGTTAACGCGGCACGCGGCGAATTGATCAACGAAGCGGATCTGGCCGCGGCCATTAAAAGCGGTCACGTCGCGGGCGCGGCGCTGGATGTTTTTGCCGAGGAGCCTCCAAAAAATTGCCCGCTGATCGGTTTGCCAAACGTGATTACCACGCCGCACGTCGCCGGCTCGACCGCGGAAGCGCAAGAAGAGTTGGGCACACAGGTTGCGGTTCAAATTAAGGACTACCTGGTAGACGGAATCATTCGCAACGCGGTAAATCTGCCCGCGCTTTCTGCTGATCAATATCGACGCGTGCGTCCATACCTCGCGCTGGCCGAGCGTTTGGGTTCGCTCGTTTCGCAAGCTGCCGAGTCTCGCCCTGCGCGGATTCGCATTCGCTACGCGGGAGAAGTCGCGGAGGTTGGCACACATTTGCTGCGCAGCGCGGTGCTTGCCGGCGTGCTCAATGCCGTGCTCGACGAAAAAGTGAACGTGGTGAATGCTCCCGCGGTGGCCGCAGCGCGCGGATTGCGTGTCGAGGAAGAAACGCGCAAGCGCGATCACGGATTTCCGCACACCCTGGAAGTTTCCGCGTTGCCGGCGCAAGGCGCTAGCGGCGGCGGCTTTACCGCGGAAGGCACGGTGCTGCACGACGGCTCGCCCCGCGTGCTGATGATCGAAGGCATTCCGCTCGAGGCGCAACTCGAGGGCACAATTCTTTACCTGCGCAACGATGATAAGCCCGGCGTAATCGGCCAAGTCGGCTCTACGCTCGGGCAACTCGGCGTCAACATTGCTACTTTCGCGTTGGGCCGCAGTGCGGCGCACCAAGGCGCGCACGCCGTGTCGCTGGTTCGCGTGGACGGCGAAGTTTCCGCGTCGATCCTTGACCCTATCCGCGCCATCGCCGCCATCACGGAAGCCCGGCTCGTCCGGCTCTAAGGCTCGAGGGTGGTTGCCGTTCGCTCAGCTTCAGGAAGCGGCATCATGCAGAGCGGCACGTCTTAGGCCGCAGATGTAAAAACGGGCCCGGCGCGCTTCTGCAGCATCAGAAATATTTCTTTGCTGCATCACCAGAACTATCCTTGACACCTGCCGGCCTTCTGTCCTACAACTTTGTGCAATGGGTGGCAAGCGAGTGGTGAACGGATCCTCGGGGATTTTGTCTTCGTCCGTCCGCGAAATCCAGTGTTCGTCAGCGGCCTAAGGGCAGCCCGCCGGCGAAGTTCTTAACCCTCCTTTCCCAAACACTTGTGCGGTGCATGGAATCTGACGTTTGTATCCAGGTTAGATTCCGCTTTTATTTTCGCAGCGTTTGGCTGCCAGCGGAATTGGTGTCTGCGTGTAAGCGCCGGCACTTCGTATTTGAGAGCAAAACTGGATGTGGAGCCAGTTAGGAGGAGACTTGGTGAAAAAACTATTCAAGGCAGTTCCAACCTTGGGCTTGGCACTCTTCGTACTATCGTTGTTTGGGCCAGGACTGCACGGCCAAGACCCGACGGGCCGAATCATCGGGACGGTTAGCGATCCGCAGGGCGCATCGGTGGCGGGAGTGGGCGTTACGGTCACCAATGCGAAGACGCAGGTCAGCAAACAGGTGGTGACCAATAAGGACGGCTACTACCAGGTATTGGATTTGCCGATTGGCACGTACCAGGTGACCATGCAGCATGACGGATTTCGTCAGCTCATCTTCGACAACCAAATTTTGCAAATCAATCAGTCCTTGCGTATCGATGGCAAATTAGAGTTGGGCGCCCAAACCGATACCGTCGAAGTGAAGGATCAAGTCAGCGTGATTGAAACCGTGGACCCTACGATCGGTGGGTCGGTTACGGGGCGTACGCTTACGGACATGCCCTTGAATGGCCGGAATACGTTGAGTCTTGCGCTGCTGCAGCCAGGCGTAACGAACACCAATGATGGAGATAGCGGTTCGGGTCAGGGATACAACATCGCGGGTGGGCGTTCGGACTCGGTGACATATCTCTTGGACGGAGGCCTTAATAACGAGAACCTCGGCAACGGCGTCGTGTTTAACCCCAACCCGGACACCATCGCGGAATTTCGGATTCTAGAGAACGACTACACTGCAGAATACGGGCGCAACGGCGGCGGCATTATCACGGAAGTGGTTAAATCGGGCACTAACGAATGGCATGGCAGTGCTTTTGACTATATCCGTAACGGCGACTTCAACGCCAATTCCTTCTTTAACAAAAGCACCGCAGGCGAGCTGCTTCCGCGTGACACCCTGCGCCGCAACCAGTACGGCGGCACCTTTGGCGGGCCGATCACTATTCCAAAGGT
>JBEKVU010000453.1:0-3739 GCA_049513775.1 Candidatus Acidiferrum sp. | reverse complement strand
GCGTGGCGTCTTCTTCCTGGTAAAAAACCGTGCCGCTAAATTGAAAGTTCAGCGGCAAGTGGCCGCTGGTGACGCCATTAAAATATTTTGTGGCGGCTACGTTGAAATCGAACGTGCAAGGCACGGGGATGTCTGCGACGACGCTTCCGGTAAACGCCGGAACAACTACGCTGGCGTGCGTCCAGAGCATGCTGCGCAGCGTTTGGCCCCAACGGTCGGGCCCGCCAAAAAGATCCAGCAGCCGCGCCTGTTCGTTAGCGTCGTATTTCCTGCGCCCGGCTTCGATCTGAATCTGAATGCGCAACGCTACTGTGTGAATAATCTCGTCGCTCGAATCATTGCGAATGGCAACCTTGAACGCCAATAGCGGAGCGGCGGCGAACGGCACCACTTCTGCACCTTCTATGGCGAATTGCAGGTTAGGCATGCGCCGCCTCGCTGACGATTGTGGCGCGCTTCTTCAGCGCGGTGAAAAATCCGCCGATTTCGCGCCATACTTCCGTTCCCCCTGAAAGGCCATGCCAGTGCGCGCGAATCAGGCCGACAAGCTTGTAGCATTCATCGATCGGGACGAGGTAATACTCGGCCTTGGTAAATCCTCGAGCGTGCCCCACACGATTGACGAGCAGCGCCGCAACGTCAGATTCCATCTCGAGCAAAACAGGATTGGCCTGCTCAATATCTCCCCAGGTCTCCAGCGACAATAAGGATTCGGTAGGTCCTGCGGGGCTGGGATACAGCGCGACGACTTTGCCGTGCGGCGTGCTTCTAAAGAAGAACACCATCTCGATCGGCACCATCAAGCCCTCCCACTGCACATCGGTCAGCTGAAAATCGCGCAGGAAAAGCACGCGGCGAGGAACGCGTTTGTATTTGCCGCCTTGCGCGTCGAAAAGAATGGCGCACGCTTGGCAGGTGCAAATCAGGCGACGGCTCGTCGGCTCTACCAAGTGATCGTGTTCGGAGGCCAGTTCCTGGCTGCACAATTCGCAGCGTTCAACCGGCGCACGCTTGCGGGCAAACTGGCGAAGAGTCGCGAATGCGCTTTCCGTCGACGATGGAAGCGCGGGAGCCATATCAGTCACCGCTCCGCTGCGCCGTCCGCGAAATGGACAGCGCGGCCACTGCCTGGCCGCTTTCCAGTTGCGCCAAGGAAACAAATCCGGAGCGCGTTGGGCTCCCGCCAACTTCTTCAACAACGATGGATGTCGCGTCCGGTGCCGCATCTTGTATCGCAGCTTCGAGCGCCGATTTCAGGGACGAAGCCGACGAGCCGCAGCCGCCGGATTTCACTTCCAAACGCAATCGAACGGCGCCATCGTCGCTCACCGAGACCAATTCTGCGGTCCCGCCATGCGATTCAATTTGCCGGCGCGACTTTTCAAACGCCCGCGTCACACGGGTCCGCAAATCGTCCGGGTGCAAGCCATAGAGCAGCAACAGACTGCTCACTAACTCATCGTGGCCGCACTTCGCAATAATCGCGGTGCCGCTTTCGCCGGTCTCTGCGGTTAGCTCAAGAATGCGTTCCAGGCCCGCGCCGTGCAGCGCCAGCAGGGACTCGAGAAGCTCCTTGGCCATGGCACGAGCGCCAGGATCGGCCGAAGACTCGAGTTGCTCGACAATCTCTCCGATTCGCTGCACCTGCTTTTGGAATGCTGTATCTCGCGCCATGGTCTCCTTCAGAGACAGTAGAAACGGATGGTTGCCGCTGCCGAGTGCGCCCCCTGATTATCGGCGCCTAGCTCTTCGTTTCGCTCGCGCTACCACCCGCTTCGGCTCGACGTCCTCGGACGTCAGGCATGCGGTCCAAACATCGGCGAGTGGTGAGTTTCGAGCACTTTGCCATTGCCGAGGTACATATGCACACCGCACGGCAAGCACGGATCGAAGCTGCGTACCGAGCGCATGATGTCGATGCCTTTGAACTTGTCCGGGCCGTTCTCTTCAAAGATCGGAGTGTTCTGCACCGCGTCTTCGTAAGGTCCAGGCGTTCCATAAATGTCCCGCGGGTTGGCGTTCCACGGCGTCGGCGGATACGGATGGTAGTTGGCGATTTTACCGTCTTTGATCACCACGTGATGCGAGAGCACGCCGCGCACCGCTTCGTGAAAGCCGCAGCCGATGGCCTCTTGCGGCACGGTGAAGTCCGTCCACGTGCGCGTGCGTCCCGCGTGCAACTCCGCCAAAGCTTGCTCGATAAAGTACAGCGCGCAAGACGCGGCATATACCTGGAAATATGTGCGAGCGCGGTCGCGCTCGATGGCGTTACTCCACTTCGGAATCTTCCATTCAAACTCGACTTCCGGAAGCGACTGGGTTTTCGGCAGATACATTTTCACGCTATTGCCCGTCGACTTGACGTAGCCGATGTCCACCAGTCCAGCCAGCGCGGTGGCCCACAGGCGCGCAATCGGACCACCGCCGGTATCCAGCGCTAGCTGATCGCCGGTGCGCTTGTCCAGCCAGCGCGGCGACATCACCCAGGTGTACTTGCCGCCAAAATCGCGCTTCTGCGGTCGCGGAATCGTGGTCTGGTTCCAGGGGTGGTTTTGATCGACGGGATTGCCCAGCGGATCATTCTTCACAAACTTTTCCCCGTGCTCCCAGCCGTCGTAATACGAGCTGCCGAGCAGAATGCGGATGTTCAGATTGATGTCCACAAGGTCCGTAGAGACCAGCTTCCCATCCACGACGACGCCTGGCGTCACGTACATCGCGCGGCCCCACTGCGTCATGTTCTTGTACGTGTAATCGCAAACCGCCGGATTGTTGAAGGAACCCCAACACGCCAGAAGCACGCGCCGCTTGCCCACTTCTTCGTACCCGGGCAACGCCTCGTAGAAGAAATCAAACAAGTCATCATGCAGCGGCACAACCTTCTTCATGAACTCCACGTACTTCATCAAACGCACCAGGTAGTCCGTGAAAAGCTGCACGGTCGGAACGGTGCCCACGCCGCCCGGATACAACGTCGAAGGATGCACGTGCCGCCCCTCCATCAGGCAGAACATTTCGCGCGTCATGCGGCTCATCTGCAGCGCTTCGCGATAGAACGAGCCCACAAAGGGGTTCAGCGCCTTCATGATGTCCGCGATCGTGCGGAAGCCGTGCAGGTGCCCGTGCGGCGCCTCTTTCTTTTCCGCCTTGGCCCATACGGACGGATTGGTCTCCTTCACCATCTGCTCGCAGAAATCCACTCCGACCAGGTTGTCTTGAAAAATGTTGTGGTCGAACATGTATTCGGCGGCTTCACCGAGATTGACGATCCATTCCGCGATAGCCGGCGGTCGCACGCCAAACGCCATGTTCTGCGCATACGTCGCGCACGTCGCGTGATTGTCGCCGCAGATTCCGCAGATGCGGCTAGTGATAAAGTGCGCGTCGCGCGGATCCTTGCCCTTCATAAAAATGCTATACCCGCGAAAGATCGAGGAAGTGCTATGGCACTCCGCGACCTGGCGGTTTTCAAAATCAATCTTCGTAAAAATTCCCAGGCTGCCCACGATCCGGGTGATCGGATCCCAATTCATCTCTACGAGTTTTCGAGAACCAGTCGGTGTGCCTTTTGCTGGAGAAGTCATCGTGCCCATTGTTCTCGCTCCTTTGTCTCGTATCTTTTTGTAAATAGAATGCAGCGACAGATTGCGGCCCGGATTTAGGCTCGATAGCCCGTGGTCAGTTCAGCGCGAGGATGCCGCCATTTCGGTTCTTTGTTTACGGTGGCATTGGTGAAGGC
>JBEKVU010000452.1:0-3742 GCA_049513775.1 Candidatus Acidiferrum sp. | reverse complement strand
TGGGGGTGGTCTACAAGGCCGAGGACACCGAGCTCGGCCGTTTCGTCGCGCTTAAATTTTTGCCTGGTGACGTGGCGCGCGATCCGCAAGCGCTCGAGCGCTTCCGCCGTGAAGCGCGCGCGGCGTCCGCGCTGAATCATCCGAACATTTGCACCATTTACGAAATCGGCAAAGACGGCGAGCAATCTTTTATCGCCATGGAATTCCTGGATGGCGTCACACTGAAGCACCTGATTGCGGGAAAACCGCTCGACCTGGAGCGAGTGCTGGCGTTCGGCACGGAAATCGCCGACGGTCTGGAAGCCGCGCATGCGCAAGGAATCGTTCATCGAGATATCAAGCCGGCCAATATTTTCGTCACCAAACGCGGCCATATAAAGGTTCTGGATTTCGGTTTGGCCAAGGTCGCGTCGGCTGGTGCGCGAAACGATAGCGCGGCGGGAAACACGGTCACCGCCGTCGATGAAAAGGATTTGACCAGTCCTGGTTCGACGCTCGGCACCGTCGCCTACATGTCCCCGGAACAAGTGCGCGCCAAGGAACTCGACGCGCGCACCGATCTATTTTCTTTTGGCGTGGTGTTGTACGAGATGGCCACCGGCGCTTTGCCTTTTCCCGGCGAGAGCACGGGCATGATTTTTGATGGAATCATGAACCGCGCGCCGGTTCCCGCGGTACGCCTGAATCCTGCGCTCACCGCGGAGTTTGAGCGCGTGCTCGAGAAGGCGCTCGAGAAAGACCGCGAATTGCGCTACCAATCCGCGTCGGAGTTGCGCGCGGATTTGCGGCGCATACAGCGAGCCTCGGAGTCCGGCCGCACGACAATGGTAGAAAGCAGCGTCCAGCCGAAGGCGCGCATTAAGCGCGGCACGCTTGTCGGTGTCGCTGCCGTGGCGCTGCTGGCGGCGGCCCTCGCAATGGCTAGTTACGCGTGGTATGCAAAGCGCAGCGCGCCGCCATCCGCGGCCACGGCCTCGACGGCGCCAACCGCAAAACCGTCGGTGGCCGTGCTGCCGCTGCAAAATCTAAGCGCCGAGCCGGACAGCTCGTATTTCAGCGACGGCATGACCGACGAAATCACCACCAAGCTTTCGAAAATTCAGGGAATCGATGTGGCCTCTCACGCTTCGGTGACGGCGATAAAAGCCAGCGACAAGAGTGCCGCAGACATCGGCAAGGCCTTGGGCGTGCGCTACCTCTTTGAAGGCAGCGTGCGCAAAGCCGGCAATCAGGTGCGCGTAAACGTTCACCTGATCGATGCGCACACCGGTTTCCAGGTATGGGCCGATGATTTTACCGGCGAGATGAAAGACGTTTTTTCTCTACAAGAGCAGACCGCACTGAAGATCGCCGACTCCTTGAATCTAAAACTGACGCCGCAAGAGCAGCAGGCCATTCAGCATCGCTACACGCAGAATCCCCAGGCCTACGACGCGTATCTGCGCGGGCAGGCGCTTGTCGAATTTCCCGACCAGGCAAAAAAACTGGAAGCCGCGCGGGTAAATTTCGAAGAGGCGCTACACGCCGATCCGAACTATGCGCCGGCGCTCGCGGGACTGTCTTGGGTCGAAGCACAGATTTATCGCAATCTGGACGCCCATCCGGAACATCTGCAGCACGCCGAACAATTCGCGCAGCGCGCGCTCGCCATCGACCCGAAATTGGCGGAGACGCACTTGGCGCTCGGAACGGTAAACGCCGACAAGTATGACTATGCCAATGCCGCTCGCGAGTTTCGCTCGGCCACGGATCTAGATCCCGAGAATGCTTACGCGTGGGACCTGCTTTCCTGGGCGCTGGCCTACGAAGAACCGCCGGAAGCCGCGGCGGCCGAGACCGCATCTCGCGAATGTTTGCGTTTGCAGCGCACACCTTTTCCGAAAACGTATTACCACCTTGGCCGCGCGTTGATGCTGCAGCAACGCTATGCGGAAGCCATCGGCGCTTTCGAGCACGCCCGCGAACTCGATCCCACGGACTATTTCGGAAACATGGGCCTCGGCCAGGTGTATCTGGCACAAGGCGAATTCGATAAAGCGGTGGCGATTTTGTCAACGACCGTGCAGCCCGCGGCCATCAATTATTATTGGCTGGCCTCAGCCTACGCCGCGCGCGGCAACAACGAGCAGGCCCTCTCGACCATGCAGCGCGCGTTCGACACGGGCTTCAGCGATTTTAAGGCGCTTGACGCCAGCCCGTACTTCGCAGGATTGCGGCGCGATGCGCGCTTTCAGAAACTAACCCAGCGCTATCGTAAGTAAACGCTGAGGTGAAATAGGTCCCAGCTGACCGTACTCTGCCCGGTGGTTTGGGCACGGCTAGCCATGAAAAACGCCACCCGCCGTCGCCACGATTCAGTAGCTCGCGCCTAACCGTTAACGGCAAAAAACCTGTGTCCGGCCTCCGCCAAAAAAGCATCTATCTGGCATGGATTTCCCGTGGCGCCGTCTCTCGCGCCACATGAGATTTTGCGCCGTTGGAGGCCGTCATGCGTTTTCTGCGAACCGTCGCTCAATTCCTATTCGTTCCGCTATTGCTGTTGGCCTGCGCTGCGCTGTCCGCGCAAAACCAACCCTTGCGCGTCAAAAATATTGTCCTTGTGCATGGCGCCTGGGCCGACGGCTCGGGCTGGAAGGGCGTCTACGAAATCCTCACCAAGCACGGCTACAACGTCACCATGGTGCAGGAGCCGGAGACCACCTTTAAAGAGGACGTCGCCGCCACGAAGCGCGTCCTCGATCTGCAGGATGGACCTACGATTCTCGTGGCGCACAGCTATGGTGGCGCGGTGATCACCGAAGCCGGTGTGCATCCCTCCGTCGTTGGCGTTGTGTACATCGCCGCCCACATGCCGGACGCCGGCGAAACCGAATCTGCGGACGGTAAGCGCTTCCCGAGCGACCTGGCCAAATCCGGCGCTATAAAAAGGACCGCTGATGGCTTCACCTATATTGATCCCGCGCAGTTTCACGAATACTTCGCAGCGGATCTTCCCGCAGAGCAAGCCGCGTTCATGGCGCGCTCGCAAGTCTTCAACCTTGGCGACAATTTTTCTGGAGCCATCACTGCCGCCGCATGGCGCACCAAGCCCAGCTGGATGCTGGTCGCCGCCTCCGACCGCACCATCAATCCCGACCTCGAGCGATGGTACGCCACACGCGCCGGCAGCCACAAAGTCGAAGTTCCCGGCGCCAGCCATTGCGTGTACGTCTCGCATTCCAACGAGGTAGCCGCGCTCATCGAAGACGCCGCCACCCACGCCAAGAATTGATCCACCGTTGATTCAGCAGACATGGCTTCGGGCCGGAGCGCGCCGATCGAGGCGGGCGCAGTTCAGCCGGGCCGACAGCAGGAGGCAGCTCGGGGGTTTTTGACCACGCAGTTCGTCGCCGGGACCGAGCAGTGGATCACTCTGCCCGCAACAGGGCCCCCACCCGCGCCGCGCTCACCGCCGCAAAAACTCCACCCCGCATCTCCACACCCCGCTCTGCTCCTCCCGCACATTCGCAATCCTCGCGCGCACAAACATCGGCGCCACGCCGCTCTCGTTCCCGGCAAATGGCACGGCAATTTGCACCTCCATCTCCGTCATGTAAGCGCGGCCGCCGCGGAAGCTCATCCCGCCCTTCGACATGTCGATGCACCTGACCACGTCGTCCCCGAACTCGCTCGTTCGTACACACGCGCTAAACTTCACCTTCGCTCGCACGCGGCCTCGCCGCTCCGCGCGCCCGGTTTCAGG
>JBEKVU010000451.1:0-3745 GCA_049513775.1 Candidatus Acidiferrum sp. | reverse complement strand
TTCCTTCAGCGAACAGCCACCGGAAGCGGAGACCTTATCAGCTGTGGTGGTGACGTAGATGACGTTGCCGCGGCTCGCGGGGGCGGCAAATAACGAAAGGCAAACTGTGGCCAGGACAGCGAGTACATTGAAAAGACGAAGCGGTAAGGCGCGTGGCCGGGACGGAGTGGACATAGGGTTCCTCGTTACTTCGGTTTGAAAAACTCGGCGGCGCGCAGCGGGGAGAGGTGCGCCCTGTTTTTCCTACTTGTGCGGGAACGGTAATCGCAGAAAGGCGCGGAAGCGTCAATGGATGGCGGGTAATCGTTTGGTACAAGGAAGGTAAACGTGCAAGCGGCTGATTTTAATGGTACTAGCTTGCATAAACGTCACTGACGGGACAGAATGCCGTACGTTTTTTCCGAGCCCGTCCTCTTGGGAGCTATGTATTGGCTAGCAACGCTGAACGCGTGGTGTTCCGGTTCGGACCGTACGAATCGCACGCCAAATCGCTCGAGCTGTATAAGCACGGCACGAAGCTGAAGGTGCGTCCGCAGCCGCTGCGGTTGCTGAACCTGCTGCTCGGCCAGGCCGGCAAGGTGCTAACGCGCGAGGAGTTGCGGCAGGAGTTGTGGTCGTCCGAGACGTTCGTGGATTTTGAGCATGGATTGAACAGCGCCGTGAAGGCGGTGCGCTCGGCGCTGAACGATTCGGTGACGGAGCCGCGATATATCGAGACGATTCCTAAAGTCGGATATCGATTTATCGCTGCAGTGGAAACGGTGAGCGAGGCGGCGGGGGGAACGGTTGGCGAGCAAGGGGAAGTAGTCGGGGCGAGGGCGGTAGGGGAGCGAGAGTTTTCAGAAGCCACGGCGGGCGGTACAAACGGCGTGTCGCCTAGCGCAGGGCGCAAAGGATGGGCTGCGCTTCTGGCGGTGGGTGCGCTGATCGCGGTGGCGGCGGGATTCAGTATCCATTCAAGATGGACGAGCGCGCGACAGCGGCCGACGCCCGCGTCTCGGCGATTGATCCTGGCCGTGCTGCCTTTTCAGAATTTGAGCGGAGGGACGGACGAAGACTATTTCAGCGATGGCCTGACGGAAGAGCTGATCGCACAGTTTGGCAGGCTCGACCCGGCGCATTTGGGAGTAATCGCGCGCACGTCGGTGATGCACTACAAGCGCAGCGACGAACCGCTGGATAAAATTGGGCGAGAATTGGGAGTGCAGTATGCGCTGGAAGGCAGTGTGCGACGGGACGCCGACCAGGTGAGAATTTCGGCGCAGTTAATTCAGATTAAGGACCAGACGCGGCTGTGGTCGCGGGAGTACGACCGGAAGTTGAGCAATCTGTTGACGCTGCAGTCGGAAATTGCGCGTGACATCGGAGGAGAAATTCGGGTTACGTTGGGGGATCCGGAGCCGCAGAAGCCGGTGCTCGGAGCGGCTGGTTCGCAAGAGTCGTTCGAAGCGTACGATTTGTATTTGCGAGCGCTGTACTTCTGGAACAAACGAACGCCGGACGGATTCGAACGAGCGGTGGATTATTTTCAGCAGTCGGTGAAGAAGGATCCGAACTATGCGCGGGCGTACGCGGGGCTGGCGGATACATATGTATTGATGAGCGGGTATGGCGGGTTTCCCCCCAAAGACCTGATCGAGAAAGGCCGGGCGGCGGCGCAAAAAGCCGTGGAGCTGGACGATACGCTGGCCGAAGCGCACACGGCGCGCGCACTGGTGGCGCAGGATTTTGACTGGGACTGGAAAACCGCGGAGGCGGAATACCGGCGGGCCATCGCGTTGAATCCCAATTACGCCACGGCGCACCACTGGTATGCGGAGTATCTGGCGCTGACCGGGCGGTTCGATGAGGCGGGCGTGGAAATCGAGCAAGCCCGGGTGCTCGATCCTTTGTCGCTGGTGATTGCCACGGACCATGGAATGATCCTTTATTACGCTCGGCAATATGATCGCGCCATCGAACAACTACGCGGGGTATTGGAGATGGATCCAGAGTCTGCGCGAGCGGGCAAGACGATGGACGTGGCTCACCTGGAAAAAGGCATGAGAAGGGAGGTGCTGGCGCACCTGGAAATGCTTCGACCGCTCAGCGACAGGCCCGCAGAGAGCGCAAACCCGTGGTTTTGGGGCAACCAAGCGTACATTTTTGGGCGGTTGGGGCAAAAGGATGACGCGCGAAAGGCGCTGGCAAAATTGCAGACGCTCAACCGGGAGCAGCACGTCGACCCGATTATTTTGGCGCTGGCGTATTTGGGAATGAATGATAAGAGCCAGAGCCTGAACTGGCTCGAGAAGGCGCACGCGGAACATTCCGTCTCGCTCACGTCGCTGAATGTGGATCCTGTTTATGATCCGTTGCGCGGTGAGGCGCGATTTCAGGAGTTGCTGCGGGAGATGAAGCTAACGTACTAAATCAAGACTAGAGAGGAGCGCCCGAGCGCTGGCCCAGAGTAGGTTACGCGAGTGAACTGTACGAGCGTACAGGCGAAGGTCGAGCGTAACTGCTGAGTCAGCGAGACAGGAGGGTAAAAAAAAATCGAAAAATACTCTTGACAAGAAATTATCATCGCACGATACTCCGTGTGCGCCAGTTTCTGCCTTCCCCCGCACGAACGTTTCGACGTTCCTAATCCCTATTCGCACGCCGGATAAACAGTCAGCGAGGAGCACTGGTGTCGGCACAATTAGAAAAAGAAACCGTCAGTTCGCTTGAGATGGATCGGGAAGTAATTCGCTGCAAGACATGCGGTCTGGTCCAATACCGTACGCGCACGGGGAATTGCCGGCGATGCGTGCGGGCCCTGCCTCAGCGTCTGGAGTTTATGATTCCGCCTCCGGAAGCGGTGGAAGAAACAGCCGCAGAACCTACAGCGGAAAGATTTGCCAACCAGGAGACGGTTGAGAACATCGGGCAGCGCATCCGCCAGTTGCGGGAATCGCGCAGCATGACGCAGAGTCAGCTGCAGTCGCGCTCGAAGGTCTCGCGGTCTTATTTGTCGCGGATCGAGAGCGGGCAGATGACGCCATCGCTCGGGACGCTTGAGAAGATTTCCGAGGCGTTGAACGTTGGATTGAATCGGTTTTTTATACCGGAGTCCGACGGGGAAGCGCTGCTGGAAGATCCGTTCATCCAGGGATTGCGGCCGTTTTTGCATCAGCTGGACTGGGAACAGTGGCAGTCCATCCTCAAGCGATTGCAGGCGATCAGCGACAATATTAGCGCGACACCCGTTACGCTCCGCCCTATCGGTAATCCGGCGCGGCTACCGCAGCCCGTGCCGGCGAATGGACTGGCCAGCGGGAATGGAAACGGCCACATCGGCCAGCTCCATCCATCCAGCGGGAATCACAGCGTCCATTCAAACGGACATGCGATGCAGCATGCGCATGGTCATCCGCAGGGGTATCCGCTGCGGCGGCCTGGGTCGGTGGTGTTTCAGCGGCCGGTGGCGCGATAAATAATTAGTTTGCGCGAAAGACGTGCGCGATTCCATGGCGCAAGCGGTATGCGCGATGGGACCGCATTAAAGATTGCCAGGGGAAGCACACATCGGCGCTCGTGATCGGATGCGATCACGAGCGTTGTTTTTTTTGGCGGGGAAATTGGCGATGTTGCGGCGGTTTGAAGAAGCAAAAGCGCCGGGACTAGAGCCCGGCGCTACTCGCGGATGACGGCTACTTTGGCGGAGGCGACTTCTAGGCGGTCGAGGCGATGATCTTTGTCGAGGTAGAGGAGGACTTCGATG
>JBEKVU010000450.1:0-3753 GCA_049513775.1 Candidatus Acidiferrum sp. | reverse complement strand
CCCGGACAACTGGTCGCTGCTGCTCCTCGATCAGGACAAGCAGGAATTATATTTTGAGCTGGCGGTAGGCAAAGCTTCCCAGGCGCTGAAAGATGTGCGCGTCAAAGTCGGCCAAGGCATCGCCGGTTGGGTGGCGCAACACGGCGAAACTGTGGTCGTGCCGGACACCTCGAAAGACACGCGCTTCTTCTCTCAGGTCGACCAAAAAACAAAAACCGAAACCCAATCCATCGTCGCCGTCCCGGTAAAATTCCGCGACACTTGCCTCGGCGTGATTGAGCTGATCAATTGCATCGGCCCCGATGGTTTCGATCCCCGCGATCTAAAATTGCTTGAGGCGCTTTCCGACTTTGCCGCCATTGCGCTTGAAAATGCTCGCCACGTGAAGCGCATTCACGAGCTGACCATCACCGACGATTGCACCTCGCTATACAACGCGCGGCACATGGGATTTATTCTCGAAACGGAGATCTACCGCTCGCAGCGTTACAACTACGAATTTTCGTTGGTCTTTATCGACCTGGATCACTTCAAACAGGTGAATGACACGCACGGCCACTTGGTCGGCTCGCGCCTGCTTGCCGAAATCGGTAATGCCCTAAAGGCCCGTTGCCGCCTGATCGATTTCGCCTTCCGCTACGGGGGCGACGAATTCGTAATCCTGCTCCCGCAGACTTCCAAGGACAACGCCCTGAATGTCGCGCGCCGCTTGCACAGACTCATTCGTGGCACGCCCTGGCTGGCCGCCGAGGGGCTGAAAATACGCGTGACCCCGAGCTTGGGTGTGGCGTCTTATCCCGTCGATGCGCGCACCAAAGAAGGCTTGCTACACCTCGCCGACGAAGCCATGTATCTCGTGAAAAACACCAACCGCGACAGTGTGGCGGCAGCCAACATCGGCATCCTGGCAGACACCGTCGCGTGCCCAGACACCATAGGCGCGCACCTTGACGATGCCGAAGGCGACGATCTGGACAGCATCGTCGAAGAAACCCCCGCACAGCGCATAGAACGCCGCCGCGAAGGCGCGTAACGCAAAATCCTTCTGATCTAGCGTGCGCTTCTCCAGCCGCGCGAGAAATTCTAGTCCAGTTTTATTCTCATGAGAACCGCGGGGGGGGCGCATATCGGTAGATCCTCTTCGGCGGACGCCGCAGCGGACATAGTCGCGGCTTGAATATCTTCCGGTCTCAGGCTTGGGAAATTTGCAAGGATGGACTTAGCGGAATCGCCGTCCGCCAGGCTGGCGAGTACGGTACCCGCGTTCTATACACGGCCCGCGATTTTTGCTTAACTAAAAACATGAAACGCAGCGAAGCTTCGCGGTATGCGCGCTGGTCCGCGGCGGTGGCTTTGACCTTGGCCGCCGGAACCGCGTGCGTGTACCTCCAGCGCTCTTGGAACGCCCGGATCGAGCGAAAGAATGCTCCGGTGGCCGCGGCCGCCAACGTTTCGCGCCAGTCCAACGGTGTAACCTTTTCCAAGGGCGAGGGCAGCCGCAAGGAATTTACCGTGGAAGCCTCGAGGTCCACGGACTTCAAGGATCGCAACCTCACCGAACTTGAAGCCGTGGTCATCACCATCTTCGGCAAAAATGGCGACCGCCACGACGTCATCCACACGCAGAGTTGTCAGTACGGCCAGCTCGACGGAAATGTCGTCTGCAGCGGCGAAGTGCGCATGGATCTCGAGAGCGCCGTCGAGGCCCAGCGCACCGCGCATGCCCCCGCCGACGCGGTGCCCCAAGTGCTCCATGTGGTGACCAAGGCCGTTACCTTCAATCAAAAAAGCGGTCTCGCCGTAACCTCCGAACCCGTGAGCTTCTCTTTTCCGAACGGCGCCGGCCACGGCGTAGGCATGGAATATAAGTCCGAAGCTGGCACCGTCCGATTGCTGAAAAACGTACGGCTCAATCTGCGGCCTCCTCCGCGCCCTAGCGGACCCGCGAAGCGCAAAACCAAAGCCACCCAGAAAAGCCAGGCTGGCGAAGCCGCGGACGCCTCTTCCGAGAATGTGCTCGTCACCGGGAGCAGCCTCGATTTCGCGCGCACCGAGCGCCTCATGCACGTTTTGGGGCCCGCCGCCGCGGAATCGAAGAACACGCGGCTCACCGCGGCGGAACTTACCTTGAATATGGACGCGCAGTTTCGCGCGCAAACGCTACTTGCGTCCGGCGAAGTGAATGGCGAGCAGCCGAAAGTGGTCTCGCGCGGCAACGGCCAGATGGATGTCAAGGGCGATCAGTTGACTGCGGAATTTTCACCCCAAGGTTGGGTGAGCGCCGTGGAAGCCGAAGGCCACGTGAAAGGCGCGCGTCAGGCAGTCGCCGAACAGGATGACGCCACCGCCGATCACGCCACCATCGCCATGTGGCCACGCGTGAACGAAATGAAAGAGTTGAACCTCCATGGCGACGTGGTCCTGAAGACCTTGGCCTCCGCTACTGGAGACGGGCGCGTCTTGCGGACCGAAGCGTTTCGCATGGAGTTTAGCCAAAGCACGGAGGCCGAAGCGGGCAAGGCGATAAAGGCTGAGACCTTGGCGGCCGGACGCATGGAATGGTCCGAAACCAATGCCACTAGCATTACCGGTTTCTCGCCCACAAAAACCTCTAGCTCCACGAACAAGTCGGGCGGAGTGAAACCGGCGAATACTGCGCACGCTCCGGCTCCGACTCCCGCGCATACCACGCTGACTGCCGACAAACTGCAAATGCTCTTTGACGGGCTCGGCAAGCCCAAACAGTTGCTGGCCGACGGTCATGTGCGCACGGAACGGACCATGCCGGAAAAGCCTACGCAGACCGCCACGGCGCAAAGTGGTGTAGCGAGTTTGCTGCCTACCGGGGGATGGTCCGAGATGGATCTGCATGGCGCCGTCAAGCTGCGCGAAGGCGACCGCAACGGGCAGTCCGACCACGCGGTCTTCCGCCAGGTGGAACAGACGGCCACGCTAGCGGGGCATGCGCTGGTGCGTGACGCCACCACCGAGACCGCCGCGGCGCGTATCGTCTTTGTCCAAAACACCGGCGACATTCATGCCGAAGGAGGCGTTCGGTCCACCGACCTGCCCGGCCCGAATGGGCCGGGTAGCAATGCGGCAGTGCAACTTGCGCCGGCGCCCACCCACGTTACCGCGGAGAAGCTGGACGGAAACTCGCAGACCGGTCGCGCCCTCTACACCGGCCACGCCCGCATGTGGCAGGGCGAATCCGTGCTTGAGGCCGATTCCATCGAACTGCTGCGTGAGACGCGCGTGATGAACGCCTTGGGAAATATTCGCGCGGTCTTTCCGCAGGCTGCGGCTACGACCCCCGGAGCCGACGCGCCCGCAGGCGGCGCTAACGCAGCTAGGGCCAGCACATCTCCGGCTTCCAACGTGACACCAGTAGCCAAGACCGTTTCCACCTCTTCTGCCCTAGCGAACGCCCAGAGGAAATCTCCGTTGTGGCACGTCACGGCGCAGTCGCTCATGTACAACGACGCCAAGAGCCACGCGCATTTCGAGCACGACGTGATCGCCGTGTCCGCGGATCAGAAAATGCGCGCACCGATTGTCGATTTGGATTTCACTCGCGGGGTGAACACGTCTGGAGGCGCCACGCCGAGCGCTGCGGGAACCTCCACATCTGCATTTGCGGGCCCTCTGCCTAATGGTCCGCAGCAAATCAGCAAGGCTATCGGCACCGGCGGGACCACCGTCGAAGAAGGCGGCCGCAAAGCCGTCGCCGATAAGGGCGTCTACACCGCCTCC
>JBEKVU010000449.1:0-3775 GCA_049513775.1 Candidatus Acidiferrum sp. | reverse complement strand
AGCAGGCAAATACGCGGTTGGCGGATTTGAAGGGGCATCTGGACGTTACCGAGCAGAAAATCGGAATGACGCGGGCGGAACTGGCGCAAGCCAGCAGCCGCGCGGAAACGATCCGCCGGGATCAGATCGATGCCGACAAGAAACTCACGACCGAGCTGACGCAAGTCCAAAAAGAGAGCGAAGAGAAGATTGGCGCGGTGGCTACGGACGTGACCGGGGCGAAAAAGGATATTGAAGCTACAAAGTCCGACCTGGAAGCGACGAAGAGCAAGCTGGATCGCCAGCAGGGGGACATGGGCGTGATGAGCGGATTGATTGCGCGAACCCATGACGACCTGGAAGAGCTGAAGCGGCGCGGGGACAGAAATTATTACGAGTTCACGGTGAAGAAGGCCAAGGCGCCACAGCGCGTGGGGCCGATTCAAGTGAACGTAAAGAAGACCGATCCGAAAAAATCGCAATTTACGATGACGGTTTTCGCGGACGACAAGGAAATCGAGAAGAAGGATCGCACCGCGGGCGAACCGGTGCAGTTTTATGTGGGGAATTCGCGACTGGCGCCGTACGAAATCGTGGTGTTCAAGGTGGGCAAGGACGAGTTGACGGGCTACCTTTCGACACCGAAGGAAGGCGGGTCGGCGGCGGCGGCTCCCGCGGCTACGCCGGCAAAGCAGTAGTTGCGATGGTTTCTGGCACGGCGAAGATTTCGCCGTGCCATTTTTTTTTGCGGGCGATCCGTGCCGGCGTCGCGCGTGAAAGACAGATTCCTCGCTGGGCTCGGAATGACAATTCTGTTCAGCTTCTATTTGGCCACATTTTCTGAGATTCGTGCGATTGCTTAGAGTGCAAAGCAACATGATGAAACTGCGGCATGGTGCTTGCGCGGCATTAGTCTTGCTATTGTTGCTTCCCTGCCCCTCGGCGTTTTCTCAACAAAATCCTGAGCCGCAAGCGGCGCCTATTCACGTCGGGGTGAACCTCGTGACCGTAGGAGTGATCGTGACCGACGCGGACGGGAGATTTGTTCGCGGCTTGCCGCGCGAGGACTTTACGTTGTCCGATGACGGAGTAGCGCACAATATTACCTATTTTGCCTTGGACCAGCCGTCGCACGTGCTTTTGCTGATTGAGGCGGGCCCCGCGGTCTATCTTGTGGAAGGCGGACACCTGAGCGCGGCTTTCGGGTTGCTCAAAGGGCTTTCGCCGGATGATCAGGTGGCGGTGGTGAAGTACGCGGAAGGCCCGGAAGCGATTTGCGATTTTAGCCCGGACAAGCGGATAGCCGCCTCGGCGCTCGAACATCTGCATTTTAATCTCGGATTTGGCGCACTGAATTTATCCGACAGTATGGCCAGCGTGCTGGACTGGCTGGACAAAACCCAGGGTAAGAAAACCATCGTTTTGCTCTCGAGCGGCGTGGACACTTCGGCGCCAGAGGCCGCGAACAGGCTTTTGGAGCGCTTGCGTATTGGAGGCGTGCGCGTGCTGGCGGTCTCGTTGTCCGGGGAATTGCGTCCATCCGCGCCGGCCAAGAAAAAGCAGGCGCCGTCCGCTGCGGCGGTGGCTTCCACACAACAGTTCGCTGCGGCGGACGGGGTGTTGCGCCAAGTGGCCAGCGCAACCGGTGGTCGCGCGTATTTCCCGGTGGACGCCAAGGGCTTTGAGGCGACCTTTGCGGAGATTGCGCAGATTGTGCGCAACGAATACGTGCTGGGATTTTCGCCAACAGAATTAGATGGACGGGTTCATCGGATCGAAGTGCGGATCGCCGAGCATCCTCAGCGCGGCGTTGCGAACGCGGGCGGTATGCATGACGGCGCGTTGCGAGTAGATCATCGGCAAGCGTATTTGGCGGCGCCTACGGCAACGCCATGAGCTTACGCGAGAGCTTGTGTTTGTGACGCGACCGGTAACGCCTGAACGGCGTCGCGACAAAAGCTGCTAGAGATCGCTGGGTCTTACTGAAAATCTTTCATGGTGGCGGCCATCTGGGCGAGGCGTTCGTCGATCAAGGCGAAGACGGTGTCGGGATCGAAACTACCGTCACTGTTGCGTTTGCCGGCGGTGGCACCGGTGAGGATTTCGATGCCGTCCTCGATTCTGGCTACCGGCCAGATGTGAAATTTTCCAGCCGCGACGGCTTCTAAGATATCTTCGCGGAGCATTAAGTCTTCGACGTTGGTGTGCGGCATAATTACGCCTTGGGTACCGGTTAAGCCTTTAATTTTGCAGACGTCGAAGAAGCCTTCGATTTTCTCGTTGATGCCGCCGATCGCTTGAATCTCGCCTTGCTGATTCATGCTGCCGGTAACGGCGATGTCTTGGCGCAGCGGCAGGCCGCTCAGCGCGGAGACCAGCGCGTAGACTTCCGTGGAGCTGGCGCTGTCGCCGTCGACGCCGGAGTAGGATTGCTCGAAGCAAATGCTGGCAGCGAGAGAGAGCGGTTTATTTTGCGCGAATTTGCTGCGCAGGAAACCGGAGATGATGTGCACGCCTTTATCGTGGAACCGTCCGCTTAAATTGGATTCACGCTCGATGTTGATCAGGCCGCCTTTGCCCAGCGCAGCAGTGGCGGTGATGCGCACCGGTTTGCCGAAAGAGTAGCCGCCGATTTCAAGGACGCTCAGGCCATTTACCTGGCCGACGCAGGTGCCACAGACGTCGACCAGCAGCGTGCCTTCTTCAATCATTTCGCGGATGCGCGTTTCGATTAAATTGTGGCGCTCCATCTTGCTGGCTAGCGCGGCGCGCACGTGGGCAGCGCGGACCGTGGTTTCGTTGGCTGCTGCGGCGGCGTAGTGGGCTTCACGAGCGAGGTCGGCGATGTCCACAAAACGCGCGGTAACTTTGTTGCGGCGCCCGGCTTGACGCACACCGTATTCCAGCATGGAGGCAAAAGCTCCGCGATCGAAAGGCGAGAGACTTTCTTTCTCCGAGAGGCGACGCAAGCGGCCGGCGTATTCGGCGATCACGCCGTCGCTCATGGCCATTTCCTCATCGAACTCGACGCGTACTTTAAAGATCTTGCGAAAGTCTTCTTCGTAGTTGTACAGCATTTCGTACAGTTCGCGATCGCCGATGAGCAAAACTTTTACGTTGATGACGATAGGTTCGGGCTTTAACGCGCTGCCACCAAAGGGATAGAACATTTCGAGCGGCTGAATTTCCAGACGTCCGTGATTGAGCGTGCGTTTCAGGGCGCGCCATACTCCGGTTTCGGAAATGGCTTCCATCGAATACATGATCAAAAAGCCGCCATCGGCGCGCAGCAGCGAGCCGGCGCGAAGGTCCATAAAGTCGCTGGTCCAGCCGCCGCGGGCGTCGTAAGCGCGCTGAATGGTGCCGAAAAGATTTGCGTAGGTGGGCGTGGTCTCGAAGATTACCGGCGACTTGGCTTCGTCGTCGTGCGCGAGAATCACGTTCACGCCATAAACGCGGAAAGGATCGCGTTCCGGCATGCTCTGCGGCTTGGGCAGGCCATCCGGCAATTCCGGCGGGCCCTCCTGCTCGCCTTCACCCTCGCGCTCTTTGAAAGGATCGAGATTGTCGAGCAGGTGATGGCGCACTTCTTCGAGATATTCGGCGACGCCGCTGCCGGGATATTTTTCTTTCAACTCTTCGATGACACCATCGACCAGCACGGAAGCGGCTTCCTGCTCGAGGTAGCTGAGTTCGCTGGCCAATTCGCGCGAAAGCGTAAGCGTCTTGCGGTACACGACGGTAAATTCCTGGCGAAACTGTTCGTACTTGCGTTCGATATCTTCGGCAACGGGCG
>JBEKVU010000448.1:0-3775 GCA_049513775.1 Candidatus Acidiferrum sp. | reverse complement strand
CCACAAAGGCCTCGACATCCTCATCAACGACGTCTGGGGCGGCGACCCGCTCACGCAGTTCGGCAAGGGCTTCTGGAGCGCCAACCTCGACAACGGTTTAACAATGCTGAAGCAGGCCCTCCACTCGCACATCATCACCGCGCACTTCGCCGCCCCGCTGATGTTCGCCCGCCCCGGCGCCATCATTTTCGAGATCACCGATGGCGACGGCTTCTACTACCGCGGAAACATCTTCTACGACCTGGTGAAGACCTCCGTGATCCGCCTAGCCTTCGCGATGTCCAAAGAGCTGCGCAAACGCGGGGTCACCGCGCTGGCCTTGACGCCGGGCTTTCTACGCTCGGAAGCAATGCTGCAACATTTTGGCGTGACAGAAGCAAACTGGAAGGACGTCGGCAAGCGCAAGAACGCAAAAAAGAATTCCCCGGACCAGAACGACGCCCCCGAAGATTTCATGATTTCTGAATCGCCACGCTACATCGGCCGCGCAATCGTCGCACTGGCGACCGATCCCAACGTAAGAAAGAAAACCGGCCGCGTCTTCAGCACCTGGGGCCTGAGCCAGGAATACGACTTCACGGATCTGGACGGCACGCGACCACATTGGGGCAATCACGCCGCGAAGAAGTATGGCGAGATCACCTCCTGCGACGAACAATTTTATTCTTACTGGGAATCCGGACTAATCGACAAAATGTTCCCGGACTGGTTCTAAGCGGCGTCTATCAAGTACGAAGCACACCACTAGACAAGAGATGAATAGAGGCGCCAATTCGCCCGAAGATCGCATCGCGCTCGCTCGGCGAATACGCCGGGGCGCTCGAACGGTGAAAATTCCAGCGAGGCGGCAATTTTGTGTCCGCCAGGGCGCCCGGCGAGAGAACCTGGCTTTGTGGAGGAATCTGGGCAAGCTTATCGCGCAGCCATCCGTGCGGAAAACAGCCTGCCTTGGGGGTTACGTCGGACTTGCAATGGTCCCCCTTGTGGCGGTGCAAAATCCACCACAATTGCTAGCGTAGGGCTTTACAGCGGGTTTCATGGCATGCTAGTGTTGCATCCCGTACCGCCATCGCTGCGCCAGGCGGCAAGGGCCTCTCATCGAGAACCTGCCAAACGTTTGCGTCCCCGTGTGGGTTTCCACGGATAGGACGGGCAGTCGCTTCGCAAGTGCATCGCGATTGCCGCTGCTGTTGCGAGACCTAACTCCCTCTCTGGGAATACTAAGTCGTCTCTTTTCAGGTGTCTACGGGCGGACTCGCTTGCGCCCGCAGGCGTTCAAGAGGAGACAAATGAGGACACTTTGCTGAAGCTGCGAAAAGTCGAAATCACCGGTTTTAAGTCGTTTTTCGACCGCACCACCGTGACCTTCAGCGGCTCGGGCACCACCTGCATCGTCGGGCCCAACGGTTGCGGCAAGTCCAACGTGGTCGATGCCATCTCCTGGGTGCTCGGAGAGCAGAGCCATAAGTCGCTGCGCGCGGGGCGCATGTCTGACTGCATTTTCAATGGCACGCTGAAGCGCCCGCCGCTCGGCCTGGCCGAAGTGACCATCACCATGGAGGACCCGGAACTTGCTGAAGCAGCAAGGTTTGTTCTGGAAGGCGCGGATCTGGCCGCCGAAGCTGCGGCGCAGACTCTGACGGGCCCCGATGCTTCCGGCGGCGCTGCACCGAGGAGCGATGCCTCGGCTGCCGTGACCGAGCCAACCCGCGATCATCTTACGCTCGACGCCGTAAAGAACGATCCAGACGAGCAAGAAGCGCTGGCTGATGCCGCTACCAATATAGATACGCCGATCGATTCCGCCGCGTCCGCAGAAAACCAGCCCGCCGCCAAGTCGGAATTCAAAGGCAAGCGCCGCAAGCGCGGATCCGACAAGCTTGCCGTGGCTGGCAAACCGGGCGAAGTGGTAGTCAGCCGCCGCCTCTACCGCTCCGGCCAAAGCGAATACCTGATCAACGGCCGCGCGGCCCGGCTGCGCGACATTCAAGATATGTTCATGGGCGTCGGCCTCGGCCCGGATTCGTACGCGATCATCGAGCAGGGCCGCATCGGCCAAATTCTCTCCACCAAGCCTATGGAGCGCCGCGCGATCATCGAAGAAGCCGCCGGCGTGACGAAGTTCAAAACCAAAAAGCGCCTCGCCGAAGCCAAGCTGGAATCTTCGAAAATTAATTTGTCTCGCGTGAACGACATTGTGGTGGAAGTAGAAAAGCAGCTCGGCTCGCTCAAGCGGCAGGCCGCCAAAGCGCGGCGCTACGCGGAAGTGCGCGACCAGATGCGCGCCATCGTGCGGCAGATGCTGGCGGGCAAAGCGCGCGAACTGGATGCCGAAGCCGAGCGCGTCAGCGCTTCGCTGGCCGAGCTAAACGCTTCGGAAACGCAGCAGGCCGCCGCAATCCTTGCGCAAGAGGCCGAGCACGATCGGGTGAACCAGCGCATTTACGAACTGGACGCCGAGCTGAAGCAAAACCAAAACGTTCTAAATCTTACGGCGCTCGAAGCCGACCGCAGCGAAAACCGCGTTTCTTTCAATCGGCAGCGCTCGGAAGAACTGGCGGGACGTCGCGGGCAAATCTCCGCTGAAATGACGCAAGCCATCGCGCAGGGGGCGGAATGCGCGGAGCGGAGCACCGCTCAGCTCGCAGCGGTCGCCGCAGTCCGCGAAGAATCAGCAGTGCTGCAATTGCGCGTTGACGAGCTAGCCGGGCGCGCGCAATCCCGCAGCGCGCAAATCGCGCAGTCTGAAATGCGTATTACCGCGCTGCGGCAAACCGCTTCGCAAGCTTCGGAAAGCCTGCTGCGGCTACACGGCGAACAAAAGCAAGCCGAAGAAGCCCTGGTGCATCAGGCTGCAGCGCTGCGCAAACTCGAAGGCAGCGAGCACGACATGCTGGAATCTTCGATCCGCATCCGCGACGAAGCCGACCACGCCGCCCACGATTTTGAAAACGCCAGCACCCAACTGAACGCGCTGAAAGAAGACGCCGCGAAGCTGCAGGCCGAACTCGCCGAATGCAAAAATCAACGCGAAGCCACCAATAAGCTTACCGACGTAGTCCGCGATGCGCTCGCCGGTGTCCGAGCACGACACGCGTCGCTGACCAATATTTTGAACGACCGCTCGTACACCGCCGACGCTGTGCAAAAACTTTTCGCGGCCAATGAACGCGGCAGCGGCGAAGATTTTCGCGCCGTGGGCGTGCTCGCCGACTACGCAGAGGTGGAAGAAAAACATGAAGCGGCGCTGGAACAATATTTGCGCGAAGAGTTGGAATTTGTCGTGGTCGAGACGTACGACCATGCTCGCGCGGGTGTTTCAATGTTGCGCGAAGAGGTTGGCGGACGCGCCACGTTCTTCGTCGACTCGCTCCGCAATCTGCGGCTGGCCGAATACGAGCCCATCGCGCACTTCCGCCCTGAAGATGGCGTGATTTCGCGCCTCGACAAGATCGTCGAGTTTCGCGAGCCCCTCGGCGCCACCGCCAAACAATTTCTGCCGCGCTTGCGCTCCGCCTACCTCACCGAAAGCGCCGCATCCGCGGAAAAACTCGCGCGCGAGAACGCGCAATACGCCTTCGTTACCCCCGACGGCACGTGCTATCAAGGCCGCATGGTCACCGGCGGCCGCCCCGACGAATCCGGCCCGCTGGGCATGAAGCGCGAACTCCGCGCGCTGGACGCCGAACTAATGCAGCTCGAACACGAAATGGCCGAGAAGCAGGCCACGCTGCAAAGTATCGCAGCGCAAATAACCGAGACCGAGCAAGACCTC
>JBEKVU010000447.1:0-3776 GCA_049513775.1 Candidatus Acidiferrum sp. | reverse complement strand
AACAATGGCACGCCGGATCATCGTTCCGCACCGGTAGCAAGGATGGCCTTCACGTCCATAAGCCCGATGATGCTTCTGATATTCGCCGGGCTCGCCGTCGCCATCTTGAAAATCCGCGATCGTAGAGCCGCGCATCACAATGGCCTCGCGCAGAATTTCCTGCAGCACGCGGCGCAGCGTCTGGAGCTTCGCTTTGCTTATCTTGGCCGTCACCCTTGCCGGATGAATTCTCGCGCGCCACAAACTCTCGTCGGCATAAATATTCCCCACCCCCCGCAGCACGCTTTGGTCCAGCAGCAACGCTTTGATTCGCGAACGCCTTGCCGTAAGCCGCGCGATAAATTCCTCGGCGGTCGCCAGCAAAGGATCAGCGCCAAACCGCTTCAATTCCTCGTCAATAGCCGCACCCGCAAGGTACGCTATGCGCCCAAAGCGGCGCGGGTCCGTGTAGCGCAATTCGCGTCCATCATCGAGCGGCATCCAAACGTGCGTGTGTTTTTCGTACGGTTCGTTCGCGGCACGCGAGGCGAGATTTCCCGTCATGCCCAAATGCACGAGCAACGCCGCGGCTTCCTCCGCCGCCGCGCCTTGCCGCGCTCCGGAGTTCTCCGGCAACGAAAGCCGCAGCATCAGAAACTTTCCGTAGCGCTCCGCCGCTTCGATGCGCCGCCCGGGCAAATGCTGCTCGAGCGCAACGGGATCATCGATAAAATCCGTTTTGCCCAGCGAGACAGAAAGAATTCTCCGCCCCAGAATCGTCTTCTGCAATCCACGCGCAACGGTTTCGACTTCCGGAAGTTCCGGCATCCTGTTTAGCTTTCTGGGCTAGCTTCCGGGCCAAAAACCAGGCGCGCTGATCTCCCGCGCGTCTTGCTTGTCGGCATATTTCGTCACCGCCGGAGCAATCGCCGCCGCTTTGCCGATCAACACAAACACCAGATTCTCTTCCGGAAAATGTTTCTGAATAATCTGTCGCGCCGATTCTAGAG
This sequence comes from Candidatus Acidiferrum sp., assembly GCA_049513775.1. Taxonomy (GTDB): domain Bacteria; phylum Acidobacteriota; class Terriglobia; order Acidiferrales; family UBA7541; genus Acidiferrum. The sequence goes on along the minus strand of JBEKVU010000447.1, from coordinate 2,787 downwards.
TCACCGCGTCGACGCGCGCTTCAAGTTGATTTACTTCGTTGTCGTCAAGCCCATAAAACTCATCGCTCGCGATCCGCTGCGCCAGGGCCTGCGATGTTTCAATCGTCGGCGGAAACTGTCCCTTAAGGTAACTCTTGGCGGAAGCCAGCTGCTCGGCGGTGATGCCGTCCTTGTGCAGCTTGCGAAGCACCTCCAGCGCCAGGTCCATAGCCTGCACCGTCGAATCATTCTTGGTAAACGTGTAAATCCCAAAGGGCCCCGGCTGTTTGCGCGGATCAAAGCTCGAGCGCACACCGTAGGTAAGCCCGGACTCCACACGCAACGCCTCATTCAGCATCGACGTAAACCGTCCGCCAAAGATGGTGTTGACCACGCGAATGCCCACGCGGTCCGGATCGCCCGTTGCCGTTTCCACATTGCCAATCGCAAAATAAGTCTGCGTGGCATCCGGTTTATCCACAAGCAGCAGCCGCTTGCCCTTCGCAGGTCCGACCGCCGGAATTGTCACCGGCGGAACCGTTTTGGCCGGCCACGCGCCCAGCGTTTCTTCTAATTTCACCCGCAATTCCGCGGCGTTAAATTCCCCGGAAATCGCTAGGATGGTATTTCCCGGCGCATAATTCGCCGCGTAAAATTTCACGATGCGGTCGCGCGTAATCTTCTTCAGCGAGATTTCGTCGCCATCCGGCGCGCGCCCATACCCCTTGCCTCCGTACAAATAGGCATCGTAGTAAGCGTTCAGCACCTGCCGAGGATCGTCTTTCGCGCCCTTCACCGCGTCGAGACTCTGCGCCAAAGACTTGTCCACCTCTTCCTGCGGAAACGTCGGCTGCAGCAACGCATCGGCAAAAAGCTCCAGCCCGGTATTCAGGTTCGTTGTAAGAAATTCCGCAGAAATCGAACTGAAGTCCGCGCTGGCACCAGATTCAAAACTGCCGCCGATGTAATCGAGATCCGCAGCAAACTGTTGCGCCGAACGCTTTTTTGTCCCCTTGCGCAGCAACGCCGCGGTTTGCGACGCCAACCCCTCTTGTCCGAGCGGGTCCGCCGCAGCCCCACTCTTCACCAACGCCGCAAAACTCACGATAGGCACGCCATGCTTTTCCATCAACAGCACGGTAAGACCATTTTTCAGTACGATTTTTTCGTGCGGCGGCATTTTGATGGTCTGCGCGCCAGCTGCGGCAACCAGTAATAGTCCTGCGAAAATCACGGCGAGGGACCGCAAAGTGTTTTTAGCGAAGGTCATGGCTTGCCCTCGTTCTCCGGAAGCAGCGTCGCCACCGTGCGATTATTCGCGCCAAAATATTCCTTGGCCACGCGTTGCACATCTTCCTTGGTCACCGCGCCATAATTTTTCGCCGCATCAAAAAGCTTCTGGTAGTCGCCAAAGAAAACTTCGTAGGTGCCGATGGTATTCGCGCGCCCATTGATGGTGCGCATCTGCTGGTAAAACTCCATCAAGCGAATGTTCTTGGCTTTCTCCAGCTCCTGGTCGCTGATCGGCGTGGATTTGGCGCGCTCCAGTTCCTCGTAAATATCCTTCTCGCAAGCTTGTGGATCAACGCTCTGCTTCGGCTGCGCAAGCACAATTACCAGCGTGGGATCAAATCCGGGTTCGACCTCCGACGACACATCGAGGGCAATCTGGTCCCGGTCCACCAGCCGCTGATACATGCGCGAACTCTCGCCTTGAAACAGCACCGTCCGCAAAATATTCAGCGCGTAAAAATCCGGGCTGTTCGTCTGCGGCACATGATACCCGATCAACAGCAGCGGCAATTCCGAAGGCTTGTGTACCACCAGCCGTCGCTCGCCCAGTTGCGGCGGCTCGACGGTAGTCACCGGCGGAGGTGGCGCGTGCGAAGGAATCGGTGCAATATCCTGCTCGCAAAGCTTAAAAACCTCCTCGGGCGAAACATCCCCGACCACCACCATGGTGGCGTTGCTCGCCGAATAGCCCATGGCAAAATGCTGCTTCAAATCTTCCATTGTCCAGTGTTCGATGTCGCTCATCCAGCCCACCACCGGCCATTGATACGTGTGCGCGATAAACGCCGTGGCCCACAATTGCTCGTCGAGAATTCCCCCGTTATCGTTGTCGACGCTCAGCCGCCGCTCCGAAGCCACCACCTCCCGCTCCGATTTAATCTTCGCCGGATCAAAACTCAGATTCTCAATGCGGTCCGCTTCAATATCAAAAATCAGCGGCATCGTAGAACGCGGAAACCAATCCTGATACACCGTAACGTCCCGCGTGGTATACGCATTATTCGACGCCCCGTTGGCTTCCATCACCTTATCGAGATCGCCCGGACCATACTTCTTCGCCCCATTGAACATCATGTGTTCAAAAAAATGCGATAACCCGGTCGTTCCGGGCCGTTCGTTACGCGAGCCCACGCGATAAAAAATATACAGCGCCACGTTCGGAATGCTGTGGTCAGGCTGCACCAGCACTTTCATTCCGTTCTTCAGCGTCCGGCTAGCCACCGGAAATTGCGGCTCTTGCGCCCGCAGCGTCACGCCCGACGCCAACAAAATTCCGAGCGCGAGGCCGGGCAAACTTACGCGAAAAACTTTTTCCATGATCCACCTTTGTGAGCTTGTCGTTTCGTGAGTCTCTCGGCGTATAGCGAATTCTATGCGGCGCGGTACGAACAGTAAGACGTACAAACGCGCGGAAATGTTTGCTTTTCGACGGTGTTTATCGGCTCCGGGCCCCCGCACGACAGCTTCATGGCAGAAACGCAAACACCCGTACCGCCCCGCCCGATCCGCCTTCCA
>JBEKVU010000446.1:0-3776 GCA_049513775.1 Candidatus Acidiferrum sp. | reverse complement strand
TCTGGCAAAAAGCGTAACCGATCATTTAGACGGTCATCTAAGCCTGTGGGTTCCAATAGCTGGCAATCCATCGCGCGGCGACAAGCAGCAGTGCTACTGTGCGCCCGCCAAGAAAAGAGGATCTTTCAACATGAAGCGACTCGAAGGAAAAGTAGCTGTAGTTACCGGAGGAAACAGCGGCATCGGCCTCGCGACCGCAAAGCGTTTGCAGGATGAGGGCGCGCGCGTCGCCATCAGCGGCCGCAGCCAGAAAACGCTGGATGAAGCCACCGCTTCGCTGGGCAAGGGCTTGCTTGCCGTGCAGTCCGACGTTTCCAAGCTGGCGGATATCGACAAGCTGTATGCCGAAGTGGCGAAGAAGTTCGGCAAGATCGACGTGCTGTTTGTCAACGCCGGCGTAGCCAAATTCGCTCCGTTCAGCGCCACCACCGAAGGCCTTTTCGACGAGCAGTTCGACATCAACGTGAAAGGCGCGTATTTCACGATTCAAAAAGCGCTCCCCCATCTGAACGATGGTGCATCGATCATCTTGAATACCAGCGTCGCGGGAAAGCAAGGCGTCGCCAACACCAGCGCGTATTCGTCTACCAAGGCTGCGCTGCGCTCTTTTGCACGAACCACCGCCAACGAACTTGCAGGACGAAACATTCGCGTCAACTGCGTAGCTCCCGGCCCCATTGTGACGCCGATCTTCGGCCGCACGGGGCTACCCCAGGAGGCTATCGATGGATTCGCCAAAGAGATTACCGGCAAGGTGCCACTGAAGCGCTTCGGCCAACCGGAAGAAGTCGCTGGGGCGGTAGCGTTTCTCGCCTCCTCGGACGCGTCTTACGTCACTGGCATTGAGCTGAATGTCGACGGCGGGCTGGGCCAGGTTTAGCTTGCGGTGACCGCTAGTTTTTGCGCGTGGCCGGCGGTCGTTTTTAAAAATGCACGCAGGAAAAAAGGGCGGCCCACGAACCGTCCTTTTTTTAATTTTTCGCGAGCAACACTTCACAAATGCAATTATTTAGCGCCGCCGGAAGGATCGGCCGACGTCGCACTGTTCAAATCGAGGAACCAGGCGCGCGCCGTGTCGCCTGGAGCATAACAATTCCCATCGCGTGCGTAGGTCGCTGCGCACTTCGCCGTGTACTCTTTTTGTCGCGGGGATTGCGCGAATTGCCACACCGCCGCATACGGGGTTCCGCTTTTTGCGGGAGACGGGGCGTTTAACTTTGTTGCGCAACCCGGCGCTGGAGGACACGCATCGTTGTATACCCAGTAGGAAAATTCTCTGGGCGCTTCGTTACTGCGAACGTCGTCGACCGTGGTGATCGTCACGCCGTGGCCTTCGCTCACCGGAATCGCCGAGCAATACACACCCGGCCGGTATCCTGCCGCAATGAGCGTATCCGCCCATGACCGCAGATACGCGTGGTAGGCGGGAGAGAGGCGCCCGCCTTCCTCAATGTCCAGAAAGACAATCGTGCCGGCGGCAAATCCTTCGCGTTTCGCGTTCGCCGCCCCGTCGCGAGCTTCGCTCGCGCCTGCGGTCGCGGCCTGGGCGAGTGTTTTTAATTCTCGCTCTTCGCGCCCCCGATAGAGCACCACGAATCCAAAGCCCTGTTCGCGCAGTTTCGAGCGCTTGCCGATCCAAGTATTCGAGGTTTCTCCTGGCGGCGGACTGATCCAGAAACCTGTAAACGAAAACGTTTTGCGTAAGACCGGCAGGGCCGCATCGCCGGGATAGATATTGCGGTCAAAGCCGAGGAAATTTCCCGATTGCGCGTCATTCGCTACCGGGCCTTGTTGCGCCTGAGCGCTGCGGGCGCTTAGCGCAAGAACGCCTGCACAGCCTGCGATGAGCAGCAGACGGCGCGAGAAGCAAGAGATGTTCGATGGGTTTAGCATGACCATACGCGAGATATGATTACGCGCTACTGATCCATGTACTGCGCTTCGCCATTGCCGAAGGACCAGTTTTCCCAAACCACTTCCACCAAGTTGATCAACAGTTCCGCCGGATTCAATCCCGGGGATTCTTGCAAAATTTCCGCCATGCGTTTGTAGAGTTTTCTCTTCTGCATCGGCTTTCGCCCGGCGCTTAGAGTGATCTGCACGAACACCACACGATCGCTACGCTTGATGCCCAAATATTGCGGGTCGTAGACTAACCCGCCCGGCACATGTTCCGTGATGACTTGAAACTTATCATCCGGCGGAATCGCCAATGCTTCGACCATCGCGCGGTGCACTCCGTCTCCGATGGCCTCGCGATATTCCGGCGTCGTCCCTTGCAACAGCGAAATGCGAACTAGTGGCATCGGTGATCTCCCGGGGTTTCTTTGCTTGGATGCGGTTGAGCAGATCCGCGGCACGAAACGATCGAGATGGTTGCCGCCCGGGCAAACTGGGGCGCAGCATGCTGCGTCCCTACAAAGACAAAAACCGCTTGCGCGGACGTTTTATCAACCCTCGCGGAGCTTATGGCCTGCCAGGTTCCCCAAACCGTCATACGCCGCGTATTTGTAAAGCTCGCTCAAAGTTGGATAATTAAAAACCTGTTCGATGAACTCATCAATCGTCGACTCGTGATCCAGAACCGTCAATCCAATGTGAATTAGCTCCGTCGCATTCTCTCCAATAATGCTGACGCCCAGCAACTTCTTATCCGCGCGCGCAAAAATCAGCTTCAACAAACCTGAGGTATCGCCGGCAATGTGCCCACGCGCGTTGTTGTTGTAATGCGCCTTTCCTACCACGTAGTCGATCTGCTTCTGTTTGCAAGACTCTTCCGTCTCTCCGGCCGCCGAAATTTCCGGAATGGTATAAATGCCCATCGGCAGCAAAGACGCCACGCGCTGTTTATATTTGAAACTGAAGGCGTGACATACCGCTACGCGGCCTTGCTCCATCGACGTCGAAGCCAGCGCTGGAAAACCGATCACGTCGCCTGCGGCATAAATATTGGGCACCGCGGTGCGGTAGTTCTCGTCCACCGCGATGTACCCGCGATCGTTGATGGCCAGGCCCGCCTTTTCGAGCGCCAACCCGTCGATCGCCGCTTTCCGCCCCGCGGCGAACAGCACGGCATCGGTCTCCAGCACCTTGCCGCTCTTCATGGTCAGCTTGGCGCCCGCGGCCGAATTTTCCACCTTCACCGGCCGCTCGTTGAACCAGAAGTGCATGCCCATCTCGATCAAGCGGTCACGCAAACGGTCGGAAATTTCCGGATCGAGAAATGGCAGCAACCGGTCGCGCCCATCGACCAACGTCACCTGCGAGCCGAGCGCCTGGAATATCGACGCGTACTCGCAGCCAATCACTCCGCCGCCAATCACCGCCAGACTCTTCGGTATGCGGTCCATCGTCAGGAACGTATCGGAATCGAAGGTGTGGACATCGTCGAAATCGATCTCCGGCGGACGGTTGGGCCGCGAGCCGGTGGAAATCAAAATAATTTCGCCATGCAGCGTTCGCGGACCAGCGCTGGTGCTTACCGAAACCGTGTGCGCATCTTCAAAGGTCGCCTGCCCGCGCACCAGCTCGATATGATGGGCCTCCAAATTCTTCAGGATGCGCTTGCGCTCCATGTCCACCACTTCGCGTTCGTGGTGCATGAAGTCGTGTACCGTCAGATTGTCTTTCAGCGAATAGTCGATGCCATACAGCCCGCGCTGCTTCAATCCAGAAAAGTACAGCGCCGATTCGCGCAGCGTCTTGCTCGGCACCGTGCCGGTATTGATGCAGCTTCCGCCCATGAATTCGGCGCGCTCGATCATGGCCACGCGCTT
>JBEKVU010000445.1:0-5130 GCA_049513775.1 Candidatus Acidiferrum sp. | reverse complement strand
GAAGATGTGGACGGGAAAGAGCTGGCGTTCTGGACGCCGCGCTTCATCGAGAAACTGAAAGGCTTGCCGCAATTGCGCGACGTGGCCAGCGACGAGTTGAATTCGGGGTTGCTCGCAACGCTGACCATCGACCGCGACTCTGCGTCGCGTTTGGGAATTTTTCCGGCGGACATCGATAACACGCTATACGACGCGTTTGGGCAGCGACAAGTCTCCACGATTTACACGCAGCTCAATCAATACCACGTGGTGCTCGAAGTGGATCCGCAATTTCAGCAGGATCCGGATTCGCTGAAAAATATTTATGTGAAGTCGTCGACCGGGCAGCAGGTGCCACTCAGCGCGTTTACGCGATTTGAGCCGGGAGCGACACCGCTGGTAGTGAATCACCAGGGGCAATTCCCCGTGGTAACGCTGTCTTTCAATTTGGCGCCGAATACTTCGCTCGGGCAGGCGGTTGAGGCCATCGATCAAGTCAAACGCGACTTGAATATGCCCATTAGCATCAACGCAACGTTTCAAGGGACGGCGGCGGCATTTCTGAACTCGCTGGCCAACGAGCCGATTCTGATTTTGGCAGCGCTGGTGACGGTGTATATCGTGCTGGGAGTCTTGTACGAGAGCTTTATTCACCCGATTACCATTCTTTCCACACTGCCGTCGGCGGGCGTGGGCGCGATCCTGGCGCTGCTTTTATTTCATATGGAATTCAGCATCATTGCGCTGATTGGAATTATTTTGCTGATCGGCATTGTGAAGAAAAACGCCATCATGATGATCGACTTTGCGCTGGAAGCCGAGCGCAAGGAGGGGAAGACGCCGCTGCAGGCGATTTACGAGGCGTGTTTGCTGCGTTTTCGGCCCATCATGATGACCACGATGGCGGCGCTGCTTGGCGGACTGCCGCTGGCACTGGGTTCTGGCGTAGGCGCGGAGTTGCGACGGCCGCTGGGCATCACGATTGTGGGTGGGCTGATTTTGTCGCAACTGCTGACGCTGTACACCACACCGGTGGTGTATCTGGCGTTTGATTGGCTGTCGCATCGATTTGCGTTTCACTTTGGCAATGCGATTACGGATGAAGAGTTGGCGCACGGAGATTGAGCGCGGCGATGAAATCTGGATCTAATTTTTCGGCTCCTTTCGTGCGCCGCCCGGTGGCGACCACGCTGATCACCATCGCGATTTTTCTTTCGGGCGTCGTGGCGTTCGGATTGTTGCCGGTGGCGCCGCTGCCGCAGGTGGACTTTCCGACGATTGGCGTGGGCGCGGCTTTGCCGGGAGCGAGCCCGGAGACGATGGCGTCGGCGGTGGCTACGCCGCTCGAGCGGCAATTTGGGCGCATCGCGGGCTGCAGTTTGATTTGAACCGCGACATTAATGCGGCGGCGCGCGACGTGGAAGCGGCGATCAATGCGGCACGCAGCCAGTTGCCCGTGGATTTGCCGGGTCAGCCGACATACCGGAAGCTAAATCCCGCGGACTCGCCGATCTTGATTATGTCGCTGAGGTCCGACAACGTGACGCCGGCGGAATTGTACGACGCGGCGAATTCGATTTTGGCACAAAAAATTGCGCAGGTGCAGGGCGTGGGGCAAGTATTTGTGTGGGGCAGCTCGAGCCCGGCGGTGCGCGTGGAAGCGAATCCCACGCAGTTGAATAGTTACGGGATAAGTCTCGAGACGATTCGCAAAGCGCTGCAGTCGGCGAATGCCAATCTGGCGAAGGGCGAAGTTTCGGACGCGCGGCGCACGTTCACGATTACCGATACCGACCAAATTTTTCATGCGTACGAATATGAGCCGCTGATTGTGGCGGGGAACCGGCCGAGCAGCAATGTGCCGGGAAGTTTTGGCGCGGGCGGCGCCGCGGTGCGGCTGGGCGATATCGGCACGGTGGAAGATTCGCTCGAGGATACGCGGAATTTGGCGATTTCGAACGGCAAGCGGTCGGTGATTCTGGGAGTTTTCCGCCAGCCCGGAGCGAACATGATCGCCACGGTGGACCGGATTTTTGCCGAGGTGCCGCGGTTGCAAGCCTCGATTTCGCCGTCGATGCATCTGGGCGTGAGCGTGGATCGCACGGTGACGATTCGCTCGTCGGTGCACGACGTGGAAGTCGCGCTGATCATTTCGGTGATTTTGGTGGTACTCGTGGTGTTCGTATTTTTGCGCAACGTTTGGGCGACGCTGATTCCGAGCGTGGCGGTGCCGCTCTCGCTGATCGGGACGTTTGGGGTGATGTATTTGTGCCACTACAGCCTGGACAATTTCTCGCTGATGGCGCTGACGATTTGCACGGGCTTTGTGGTGGACGATGCGATTGTGGTGATGGAAAACATCACGCGGCATATCGAGAACGGCATGACGCCGTATGAAGCGACGATGCAAGGATCGAGCGAAATTGGGTTTACCGTGGTGTCGATGAGCGCGTCGCTGGTGGCGGTGTTCATTCCGATTTTGCTGATGCCGGGGATTGTCGGGCGATTGTTCCGTGAATTTGCCGTGGTGCTCAGCGTGGCCATCGGAGTTTCGTTGCTGATTTCGCTGACCACCACGCCGATGATGTGTGCGCGATTTCTGCGGCATGAATCCGGGAAGCACAATTGGGTTTACCGGCTTTCGGAGCGCGGATTTAACGGCTTGCTGCAGGTGTACGATATTTCGTTGCGCTGGGTGCTGCGCCGGCAGCTGCTGATCTTGGGGCTCACCTTTGGCACGGCAGTGCTGTGCGTGTACCTGCTCTCGAACGTGAACTCGGGATTTTTTCCGCAGCAGGATACCGGGCGCATCAATGGAATGATTCAAGGCGATCAGGACTTATCGTTTGCGGCAATGTCGCAAAAGGTGCGCGTGTTCAGCGATATTTTGCTGCACGATCCGGCGATTGATAACGTTTCGGCGTTTGCCGGCGGGGGCAGCGGAGGAAGCACGGCGCGGCTTTTTGCGCAGCTCAAGCCGCTCAAGGAGCGCAGGATTAGTTCCGATGAGGTGATTGCGCGGGTGCGCGATGCTTCGGCGAATGTTCCGGGCGCGGCGATGTTTCTGCAGTCGGTGCAGGATTTGAATATTGGCGGGCGATTCGGGGCGGCGCAGTATCAGTACACTTTGCAGGCGGATAATCTCGACGACCTCAATCACTGGGCGCCGATTCTGATGCAGCGCATGCAGAGCATTCCGGAACTGCGCGATGTGAATTCCGACCAGCAGATGAAGGGGCTCGAGACTTCGCTGGTGGTGGACCGCGATACGGCGTCGCGGCTGGGCGTGCAGATGGCGGATGTCGACAACACGCTGAACGATGCGTTTGGCCAGCGGCAAGTTTCGGTGATTTACAAGGGCATCAATCAATATCACGTGGTGCTGGAAGTTGCCCCCAACGCGCAGCAGGATCCGAACGCGCTTAATTCGATTTATGTGCCGTCGAGCATTAGCAAGCTGGTGCCGCTAAGCGCGTTCGCGCATTTTGCGCCGTCGAACACCGCGCTGTCGGTCAATCATCAGGGAATTTTTCCGTCCATTACGATTTCGTTCAATCTGGCGCCGGGTGCGTCGCTGGGGCCGGCGGTCGAGCATATTCAGGCGGCGCAGCTCGAGCTGCACATTCCCTCGACGGTGCACGCGTCGTTTCAGGGCACGGCGCAGGCGTTTCAGGACGCGCGGTCGTCGCAACTGTTGCTGCTCATTGCGGCGGTGGTTGCAGTCTATATCGTGCTGGGAATCTTGTACGAGAGCTTCATTCACCCCATCACGATTCTTTCCACGATTCCTTCGGCGGGCATCGGCGCGGTTTTGGCAATCCGCATTTCTCACGGCGATCTGAATATGATCGCGTTGATCGGCATTATTTTGCTGATTGGCATCGTGAAAAAGAACGCCATCTTGATGATCGATTTCGCGGTGCAGGCGGAGCGCGAAGAGAATCTTTCGCCGGTGGATGCGATTTACAAGGCCTGCTTGCTGCGGTTCCGGCCGATTTTGATGACCACCATGGCGGCGTTGCTCGGCGCCATGCCGTTGGCGATTGGCAGCGGCGTGGGGTCGGAATTGCGGCGGCCGCTGGGTGTGACCATTATTGGCGGATTGATTGTCAGCCAGTTGTTGACGCTTTTTACTACGCCGATTGTTTATATTTATATGGACCGCTTGCAGACCTGGCTGCGGGGGACGTTTCAACGGCTTTTTGCGCGCGCGCCGGAGAATGTTACGGCGCCTGCGCATTCGGATTAGGCGAGGTGTTTACAGCGGGATTTAACCCGGAGTGCGCAGAGTGCACAGAGAAGGTGAACGTGAGTCTGAAGGCGTGCCGCCGCAAAGGCGCGCAACAGGTTGCGCCACTACAAAGTCAAAAAACCGACGTGATCCTTCCAAGCTGCTAGGAAAGCAAATCTAAAGGCCAAGATAAAAGCGACCGCCTCAGAAGGCGGCCGCTCCAACGTCGGAGGCGCGCTAGGAACTGCCGATTAGCCAGCCGGTTAGGAAGACCAAAATTCCACCGACTACTACCAGGAAGGCGGCCTGCATGAGCGGGGTGTCCATGTATTTGTGGCGGATGGTGGCGATGACGGCTAGTTCGATCAAGACGACGATTACGGCTACGATGGTGGCGGTGTGGAAACTGCTGATCAGGAAGGGCATAGTGTGGCCGATACCGCCGGCGGTGGTCATGCCGCCGATGACCAGGCCGCGAATCCAGGGCGAGCCCCGGCCGGTCAGCGAGCCGTCGTCGGACAGCGATTCGGCGAAGCCCATGCTGATGCCCGCGCCGATGGAGGCGGCCAAGCCTACGCGGAAGGCGTCCCAGCTGTTGTGCGTGGCGAAGGCGGCGGCGAAGACTGGAGCCAAAGTGGAGACCGAACCGTCCATCAACCCGGCGAGGCCGGGTTGGACTACCTGCAGCAGGAACAATTTCTCGCGCGATTTGTCTTCGGCGGCGCGTGCATCGGTGGTCAGGTGCTTTTCTTCCAGGTCGCCGGCGGTGTTTTGGTGTTTGCGTTCCTCGTCGGCCAGTTTGTTCAGCAGTTCGCGGATCGAGGCATCGGTGACGCGGGTCACGGCTTTGGCATAGAAGCGTGCGGCTTCCATTTCCATTTCGCGGGCCTGGCGGCGAGCTACGTTGACGCCCAGCGGAC
>JBEKVU010000444.1:0-3778 GCA_049513775.1 Candidatus Acidiferrum sp. | reverse complement strand
GAACTGCTGCAACGCGCCACGAAAATTTCCGGGCTCAAGATTGTGTTTGGTACTGACGCCGTAGCCGGCGCACACGGCCGCAACGCCGAGGAGTTCATTGACCGCGTGCGTGACTGCGGCGTCGATCCCATGTCGGCCATGGTGTCCGCCAACTCCCTTGCCGCGCAAGCCCTAGGCTTGGCCGAGCAACTCGGCTCGATCGCCCCGGGCTTGCAGGCGGACATCATTGCACTCGCCGGCGATCCGCTGAAAGACATCACCGCCGTGCGTCGCGTCGTTTTTGTGATGAAGGGCGGCATTGTATACAAAAATGTAGCGGCCGCGAGCCTTCCGGTCCATGGCGGCGTACAACCCTGAAATGCAGCTCGAGCCCGAATGAGGATGGCGACTCCATTGAAGCAAAGCTCGCGACGGTAACGGAAAAATTACTTGCCTTTGACGAAGCGGGATGTAAACCTACGTTCCTCAGCACCATTCAACCTTCACCGAGGTACTCCCATGCATCTTTCATCCACCATACGCATCCTGACGGGCACCCTCGGTCTGCTCACAGCAAGCACCGCGCTGCACGCCCAAGGACAAGTGCAAACGACGACCAGTTCCGACATGCCCCTTCAAGCCGCCACGCTACTGGCCGGACCCAGTCGCGTCCCCTTTCTACCTCAGGTCATGCCTATCAAAGCGGCGCCCTTTGAGGCCTCATTTCAAACCGAGAGTCGCCAGGTTCTCGCCGACGGTTCGACCATCACGAACAGCCAAAGCGGAAAGATGGCCCGCGACAGCGAAGGCCGCACCTATCTGGAAATCACCGCTACCCGCGGCCCGGCTTCGAACCCGCAAAGCTACACGTCGATCAACGTAAATGATCCTGTGGCAGGCATCCACTTCACGCTGAACCCCGAAAGTCACATCGCGCACCGTTTCGAAAGGCCACCACGGTCCGCGAATGCTTCTCAGTTGCGACCTGTGCCCCCCGGCGGCGCCAACACCGAAGCCTCTGGCAATTCCGGCAGCGGTCCGAGCATTCGGAGTGTAAATCCTGACGACCTGAACTCCCGCCCAACCGGCCCGGCAACGAGCAGGTCCTCGCTGCCGCCCATTCAAATAGAAGACTTAGGCGAGGAATCCATCGACGGCGTGGGCGTCCGCCACTACCGCGAAACGCGAACCATCCCGGCCGGCGAACAAGGCAACGACCGAGATCTGCTCATCGCTAGCGAATTCTGGTACTCCAAACAACTGCGCTTGAACCTGAAAGCCGCGCGCAACGACCCGCGGTTCGGGGAAGAAAATCTCACGCTCAGCAGTATCGAACGGAACGAACCCCAAGCCTCACTCTTTGAAATCCCCGCGGACTACAAAGTTACCGATGTGCCGATGGGCGTCGGAGCCGCAGCCACCAGCTCAACGACCGACACGTCCACGCCAACCGAAAAGCCCTGATCAGGATAGCTTGCGCAGTATTGTTGCACCAAAATTCTGGGGCGATTTGCTCCCGCCAACCAGGCGGGAGCGCACCTCACTCTAGCAAACGAGGCGTCTGGCGCTTGGAACTTTTGTGCGCCCCCGAGGGAAGTAATGGGCGGCTAGTCGTGCCGCAAGTTGCCGTGCGCGCGTGTGGCGGGATTCGCCCCTGAAGATTCTCAAATGCGGTTATTCTATTTATTCGGGGACCGGTGTTCCGACGAATTGTTCAGAAAATCGTCAGCCCCATTGCCCGACCAACGGCCAGTAACCGATAAAACGTCGTGGCTTGACCGGGTATCCAAAATCCCTATACGCGGCATCATAATCGTCGGAGCAAGATGACTATTCTTAAGCACGTCCGCTGGGTGGCCTGGCTGGGCCTATGTGGTTTGCCGTGTCAAGCGCAGGCGTTCGCGCAAAGCCAACAAGCCGCGACCGCACAAATCGGCCTGCCGGATTTGTCGCAAGCTACCGCGGGGTCAACCTCACCTGGGCAAACAACTGCGAATCAAACGGCTGAAGAAAAAACCCCCGGAAGCATCTCTGGAGTTGTGGTGGATCAATCGGGCGCCGTTGTGGCTGGCGCCCGGGTGAGTCTCACGCGCGAACCGCAAGCGGCCAGCCAGGAAATCCTTACGGGTGACGACGGACAATTCTCCTTTTTTAATGTAGCCCCGGGAACATTCCAGCTATCCATCACGGTGCCCGGTTTTGCCGCCAAGACTTCTTCGGGCGTCCTGCAACCCGGTAACAACTATAGTGTCCCGCGAATCACGCTGGTTCTCGCCGTGAGCACCGCCGAAGTGCAGGTGCTACCTTCGCGCGTGGAGGTGGCGGAAGATCAAATCAAAACAGAAGAGAAACAGCGTGTGCTCGGCGTCATTCCGAATTTCTACGTGAGCTACGACCATCACGCCGTACCATTAACGTCGCGGCAAAAATTTGAACTCGCGTGGAAAACGGTCATCGATCCCGTCAACTTCGGGATTACCGGCGTAATCGCAGGAATTCAGCAGGCGGACAACGATTTCAGTGGCTACGGCCAGGGCGCCGCGGGTTACGGCAGACGTTACGGCGCGGCCTACGGGGATTTTCTTACCGGCACGTACATCGGGAGCGCCATTTTGCCGTCGCTGCTCAAACAAGATCCGCGCTATTTCTATAAAGGAACCGGCACCGTGCGTTCACGTCTTCTGTACGCCGTGGCCAACGCCGTGATCTGCAAAGGCGACAATGGCCACTGGCAGCCAAACTATTCCAGCATTCTCGGCAGCCTGGCTTCCGGCGGGATTTCCAATCTCTACTACCCCGCCAAGGACCGGAATGGCGCGGACCTAACATTCGAAAACGCCTTAATCGGCATCGGCGCCACCGCCGCTGCGAACATTTTGCAGGAATTCGTCATCAAGAAGTTCACGCCCAGCGCTTCGAGCCACGAATTCAGCAAGCCCGATAACGACGTCGTCGAGCCAGCCTCCATGCCGGTCCGCGCCACCGATTAGCGCTGGTGGCTCCGTTTATTTGTGTTTCGATCATTTATCTTTGAAGTGCCTGCTGGTCTTTCGGACATTTCCTATTAAACGCTTGATGCGTTGCTTTTCCTTCTCGCGCGCCGCCGGGTCAATTTTCCTGCGAAGAAATTCCTGCTCGCGCAGAAGTTTGTTGCGATTCTCGACTCGCGCCAAAGGCAATGCTCCGGAGGTAAGCGCGGCTTGCACCGCACAACCCGGTTCATCCTGGTGGCGGCAATCTCTGAATCGGCAACGCGCTGCAAGCGATTCGATATCGGCGAAAGTTTGCGCAACTCCGTCCTCCGCATCCCAGAGTTCGAGGGCGCGCAACCCCGGCGTGTCGATCAACAACGCACCGCCGGGCAAAGCGAAAAGTTCGCGAGCGGTGGTGGTGTGCTGGCCGCGCCCGTCCTGCGCGCGCACCTCCTTCACGTCCTGAACAGACCGCCCCAGCAGGCGATTCGTCAACGTGGATTTCCCGACCCCGGAAGAACCCAGCACCGCAATGGTTTGCCCCGATGTAAGGAGCGCCTCCACTTGCTCCACGCCCTGGCCCGTCTTCGCGCTCACCACGTACACTGGAGCCCCCAACGCGATTCGTTCCATTTCCTCAGCTCTGCCAGCCGCGTCGTCGCACGTATCCGCCTTATTCAGGAGGATCGCCGGCCGCACGCCAGTCTCCCAGCACTGCGCGAGATAGCGCTCCACCCGCCGCGTATTGAAATCGCTGCCGAAGGCACAAATCACTAGCGCTATATCCAAATTTGCGGCGATGACCTGCTCTTCCGCCGTTTTCCCCG
>JBEKVU010000443.1:0-3780 GCA_049513775.1 Candidatus Acidiferrum sp. | reverse complement strand
TTTTTATTTTGGGGGAGGATACGCCGCAGCAGCCGCAAAAAAGTTCAACACCCGCTGCTCGAACAGTTCGGGTTGGTAGCCGAGCGCGGCGGTGTGAAACGCATTGGGAACCTCCCACATACTTTTCGGGCCGATGGCCGCGGCGTAAATGCGCCGCGTGTGGCGGCAGGGCAAGGTGGTGTCGCCGCCATCGCAAATCAGCAACACAGGAAACGCGCGTGCGGCCACGGCTTTTTCCGGCGAAACTTCCGACGCGGGGAATCCCGCCAACGATTGGCCGCGATAGATCATCGTCCACGCGCCGGGTGCGAAAAATGTTTTGCCAAGCAACGGATACTTTTGCAGTCCGGCGTAATCGTACGCCGCTTCACGCGGCGACGCGAACGACGCTTCCGCGATCACCGCTTCGATGCGCGGATCGAACGCGGCGGATTGCAGCGCGATGCCCGCGCCCATGGATTCGCCCAGCGCGAAGAGATGGAACGGCCGGGGCGTTGCAGGCGACGAGGATCCCGGTGCGGGCAACAGAGGTGTCGATGGCATTTGCATTTGTCTCGTAACGCCAGTGCGCGCACCGGAAAAATCAGAGACCAGCAGCGCGTCGACGATGGCGGAAGTGTCGCGGCGTTCGAGCCAGCCGTAAGTGGCCATGGCGCCGTCGCTCGCTCCGTGGACGCGCGCGTCCATCATCACCACGCGGTAGCCCGCGCGCAGCAGCAGATGGGCTTGGCTGAGGCCGCCGACGCGATTGTCGGCCACGCCGTGAAAGATCAGAACCCACCAGCCGTTGGGATTTTGCGGACGAACTTTCCAGCCGCGCAACGTGACGCCATCCGGCGCAGTCACGTTTAGATCCTCGCGATGTGCATGAATCGAAGAAGAGTCCGCGTCCGCTTCACGAATCAGGTCGGGCGTGAGTTCGCGGCGCAGCGGATGCAGAAACGTGGGGCCGGCGAACCAGCCGCCTACCGCCGCCAGGAGCGGCGAAAACAACAGCAGGATTGGCGATGCGAATGAGTCTGCGGCGAATGGGGTGAACGTGTTTGGGCATGGGCTGAGCTACTCATATTTACGAATTTTCCAACGTATTCGTTCCATTTGGATGCGGTTTTTGTACGGGCGGCATTTACGTGCATGCGATTCCGGTGAAGGCGAGATTGGTGGAAGCCTACCGATGACGAGGAAACCGATCTCCGACCGTCCGCTATGGGCCCGCGTAGCGATCTTCTGAATGAAACGAAACGAGTCTATCCGCGGCATCGAAGTCGAAGGTAACTGCTACGTCGGTGTGCAGGACGACGTTCTTGTCGACGGCGTGATCGACGGCCGTGACGGTGCGTCCGCGATCGTAAGACGCCCATCCATGAGTTTTGCAATAGTCCACCACCTGTTGTTTGTTGCTGCCTAGACGGAGACCGGCGGCGATTTCGCGGTCCACCTGAAAATGCGCCGGTACGTTGCGACGGGGTGGATTGAACCGCGAACGCGCCAGAACGAAGATCACGAGGACTCCCACCGCTACCAAAGACAGGAGCACGCGATGCGTTACGGAAGCGGGCTTGGGTTTTCTCACGAGCGGAAGAGCACGGATTCGCGCTGAAACATTTTTACGGCGATGAACAGAGCGGCGGCGGCGTAAACGCAGGTAGAGGCGAAGATGATGGAGATGTAGTGCCAGTGATACGTGCTGGCGACTAATTCTTTGCAGAGCAGGCTGACGTTCAGGATGGGGACTACAGCCAGCTTGGGCGTGAGATCGACGCCGGGAAGCATGGCGGCGACCGCGGGAATAACCACCACGAAGGTCATGGGCGTCAGATAGCTTTGCGCTTCTTTGTAGGTTTTGGCGAAGAGCGAAATGGTAAGCAGGGCGGCGGAAAAAAGCACGGCGATGGGGATGGCCATCAGGAAAACAGAAAGGGCGGCGGAAAGGCCGATCTGGATATGCAGCGTGTCCGGGTCTTTAGAATTGCCGAAGTTCAAAGCGTTGAATCGCTGCGCGGCCCAGAAGGACAGGCCCATGGAAATCACCGAAAGCGCCGCAGTGGCGAGCGAGGCGCTGAGCACCAGGGAGAATTTTCCGAGCACCAGATCGCTGCGGGACACCGGGCTCGAGAGAATGGTTTCCATGGTGCCGCGTTCTTTTTCCCCGGCGGTGAGATCCATGGCTGGATACATCGCGCCGGTAAAGCACAGCAGAATGACCATGTAGCCGATCAGTCCGCCGACGGCGGCGCCGCCGACCTTTTCCGGAGGTGCGACATTTTGCTGCTTCACTTCAAACGGTTTGAGCACCGCCGCCGGAAGACTCTTTGCCGCGAGGCGGTCTTTGACCACGGTGTCGCGGTAGTCGTCCAAGTGCTTTTCAATTTTTCCGGCTGCGATTCCGGACTTTAGTTCGCCTTCGTAGGTATAAATTTTTACGGTTTCTTGTTCTTGCTGGGCGATGGCGGAGTCGAAGCCGTGCGGAATATCGACGACGGCGCGAACTTCCTTGTTGACGACTTGTTCTTTCCAGTCGGCGGTGGGCGGCACGATATCGATCTTTTCTATTTTGTTCAGCTCGGCGAGTACGGTCGGTGAATCGTCGCCGCCGAGGATCATTACTTTAGTTGATTCTCCTTTGGCCTTGTCCACGAGCATGGACGCAACGGAGGCAAACCCGACGATCATCACGGGAAAGAGCAGGAGCGGGACGATAATGGTGGAGATGAGCGTGCGGCGGTCACGCAACGCTTCGGTAAGTTCCTTGCGGTAGACGACGCCGATACTGTGCGGAGACATTTAGTTGGCCCCTTCGGAAAGGTAATGCGGCGCTACGACTTTGACGAAAATTTCTTCGAGGTCGTGTTCACCATGTTTGGCGCGCAATTGCGCGAGGGTGCCTTCGGTCAGGAGTTTGCCGGATTGGATGATGCCGATGGTGTCGCAGAGTTTTTCGACTTCGCTCATGATATGCGTGGAAAAGATTACGGTTTTGCCTGCGTCGCGGCATTCGCGGATAAAGGCGGTGATGGAGCGGGCGGTCATGATGTCGAGGCCGAGCGTGGGCTCATCGAAAATCATGACTGGGGGATCGTGGATCAGGGTGCGGGCGATGGAGGTTTTTTGCTTCATGCCGGTGGAGAGCTTGTCGCAGCGGCGGTCGCGGAAGCTGTTCATGTCCAGGCGATCGAAGACGGTATCGAGACGCTTTTTCAGCGTGGGTTCGTCGAGGCCATTGAGGCGGCCAAAGTATTCGACCATTTCCTGCGCGGTGAGACGGGGATAGAGCGCGGTGGCGGTGGAGAGAAAACCGACGTTGGCGCGGACTTTTTCTGGTTCGTCGACGACGTCGTGGCCGCAGAGGATGGCGGTGCCGTCGGTGGGTTCAAGGATGGTGGCGAGCATGCGCAGCGTGGTGGTTTTTCCAGCGCCGTTGGCGCCGAGCAGGCCGTAGATTTGGCCCGGTTGGCAGGTGAAGCTCACGTGGTCTACGGCGCGGATGGTACCGCGTTTTTTATCCTGGAAGCTCTTGGAGAGATCGCGAGCTTCGATCATGTGGTGGACCCCTCGTTTGAAATTGGCAGCCGAGTAATGAGCGTGGCGGCCCCAATTGGAGATTCGCCCCGCGGAAATTGCAGAATGGCGGGGAGTTTGCGTTGCCTTGCAGTGTACTACGCGCGTGATGGAGGAGAAGTTACGCGGTGGCCTTTCGTGCTGAGGGCCGGGCAAGCTGGGGCGCAGCATGTTGTGCCCCTACAAAGGCACGTCTTCGGACAACGGTTTCGGACGAGGCCG
>JBEKVU010000442.1:0-3816 GCA_049513775.1 Candidatus Acidiferrum sp. | reverse complement strand
AGGCGAGCTTAGGTCGAGCGGGTCCGCTGGGTGTGGCTTGAATGGTGAGGTCAGCGGCTTGCTGCTGCAAGAGCGGCACATCGGTTGGCGGCGCGATTGTGGAGGTGGCGGCGCGGCGTTCGCGGGGACGCAGCTTGGCAAGGGCCTGCTGATCAATTTGGATGTGCGGCTTGGCGGGGCCGGCGGACGGTTGCAATTGAACGATGTTGGGAAGCGCGGGCAAGATTTTTGGCGGCTCCATCGGAGCGGCGGGATTGATAAGCGTCTGGCGCGGGTGCGTAGGATGAGCCGAATCGGTGAAGATACGCTGGCGCGGATGAAAGGCCGGGGGCTGCGGCGGCGTTAGGGATTCCACGGCAGACTTGGCATGCTGCGCGGTTTTTGAATGCGCACTTGCAAGATTCAGCAGGGGTAGATCGTTGATGGGGCCGGACCAGGTTAGCTCGGTATTGTCGAACGCCGGGTTGTGGCGGATGGCGGTGAGGGATTTCGGAAACGGAATGACCACCAATGCGATGTGCAGGAGTAGGGCTAAGAAGAGAGCAACGTAGGGGACCCGGCCTTCGATCCAACAATCTTTGAAGACACCGCTGTAGATATATTTTCTGGCGTAGGTCGGGCCGGAGAGAATGGCGGCCAGGTTGCTGGCGGCGCTTTGGCGGAAGGCTCCCCAAGACACGTTGAGTGTGGGCGAGACTGGTCCGGGAAGATGGACGGACTCCACCGACTCCTGGGTTTGACCCAAGAGGTTAAAAGCACTGTTGACCTGATGCAGCGACATGAACCTCTGATTATAGCGTGGCGCGGGGCCGGAATTCAGCGCCGATTTTTTTTTGCCGCGAGTGGGTGCGGGTGAGGTTGGTTGGATGGCGTGGGGGGCGAGGGGGTTTGCTGCGAAGTGGAGATTTTTTCTCCGCTCTCAGAGAGGCCGGCCGCGGCTAAAGCCGGGCCCTACGATGCCGTTTATTTTAGGGTATCGGAGCGGTAGAGCTGGCTGAGCTGGGTGCGGTAGGCGTAGGCCATCCAGTGGCCGTCGGGAGTGATGGCAATTTCGTTGTTCATGGGGCGAAGGCCGACTTGCTCTTTGGGGACGATGGCTTGCCAGAGTTCGCGTTTGCCGGAGGTTAGCTCGAGCTTGTAGATGTTGAGGCCCGTGGGCGTTTGCAATTGCGTGAAGACGCGTTGCGGGTCGGAAGTCCATGCGACGACGGACTCATTGGGGAGCATGCCGGGGATAGGCTTGAAGGTGCTGGTGGCGATCGTGAAAACGCCGGTGTGACTTTCGGGATCTCCGACGAGAACGGATTTGCCGTCGGAAGAAACCTCGGGGCGGACGTTGCGAGCGGTGAGGGAAAGGAACTTGGGCGGCGCACCGTGGCGGTCGGTAATGAAGAGCCCGCGTGTCTCTCCGGAATGACCAATGAGCAGGAGGTGCTCGCTGTCGGGAAACCAAGAACCCCAGATAGCGCGAAAATTCTCCCAGTGCAAGGACGTGGGCTGGCCGGCGCCGGTAGGGACGATCTGGAGATTGTTGTCCAGCGCATCGGGGAGAATCAGCAAAGCCCATTTGGCGTCGGGGCTGATGTCCGTGCCGAAGCCGCCAGAGCCGATGCGGACCGGAGCGGAGCCCCCGCTTTTTCTGAGGTAGACGGAGTAATCGACGCCCGCCAAAACGGATTGGTCGGTGAAGAGGATTTGCGAGCCATCGCGGGAAAGGCGCGGATTGTAAGAATTGTCCAGCCAGCTGATGTCGCGTTCTTCTTTTGCGCCGTGTTCAAGAAGGGCCATGGGGACGCGGGGATCCTCGGTGACGACGAGGGCGCGGCCGGAACGGCTGACGTCCTGGATTCGCGTGGAGGCGGTGCCGCAATGGATGGTGCGGACCTTCGCAGCGAGGGTGACGGCGCGAATGCAGTATTGTTCGCCGGTGTCCGCAGCGGAAAACCAAACTTCTTTGCCGGACGGAGACCAGGCGAGACCCTCGAGAGACTCCCAGCCCGCCGAGAGCGTGGTGGTTTTGCCGCTGCGATCAATAAGCAGCACATCACCGCGGTCGTCGACATTGGGCGGATGGCGGAAGAAGGCCAGGTGTTCGCCATCGGGTGAGACGCGGACGTCGCTGATCCAATCGGCGCCTTCGAGGAGGATTTTTCCGATGGGATATTGCAAGCGCCAGTTTTTCGGATCGTGATCGATGATGGCGAGGTCCGTGCCGTTGGGGGCCCAATCGGCGTCAAGTACGTTTTCGAGAAGTTCGCGCGGGGAGGTGCCGCCCATGGGCGTGGTGGCAAGGGTACCGAACCAATGGGTGTGCGCGAAGTAGCGCGGGCTCGTGAGCACGGCGAGCTGGCCCTGGCGGGAGATGGAGAGAAGGAGTGCGCCGTGGAGGCCGGCGGAAACGGACTGAGGATAGTCCTCGCGGAGGATGTAGGTGTCGGCGGGATTGGCGTTGAGCTGCGCGCTGTAGACGATGGTTTTGCCGTCCGGGGCGAAGCGGGCCTGCAGGATTTCTCCGCGATCGAAAGACGAGCGGACAAAGGTGGGAACCGGCAAAGGGCCCGGATGAAGGAACCAGGCGATGGCGGCACCCGCGAGGAGGCCTAGCACACCGACCGCGGTCGTGAGCAATGCGGTGCGGCGACTTCTTACGGGGTCTGCGGCAAGCGCGATGTGAGCGGAGGATTTTGCAGTGGTGGTGCCGCTGAGCGCGTCGAGGGCGAAGGCTAGATCTTTGGCGGATTGAAAACGTTGCTCGGGATTTTTTTCTAGGCAGCGGCGGATGATGCGCTCAAGGCCCGGGGAGACTGGGTGGTTTAGATCGCTGAGTTCGCGGGGATCTTCTTTGAGGATGGCGGTCATGGTTTCGGCGGCGGTGTCGCGCTTGAAGGCGCGATGGCCGGAGACCATTTCGTAGAGCACGGCACCGAAGGCAAAAATGTCGGTGCGGGAATCGATGGCGGCGCCGCGGACTTGTTCGGGAGCCATGTAGCCGGCGGTGCCCATGACTACGCCCGCTTCGGTGGGGGCGCTCGTAAGGGTTTGGTAGGCGGCTTCGGGATTGCCGCCATCGTTTTTTGCGGCTAATTTCGCTAAACCAAAATCCAGGATTTTTACGCGGCCTTCTTTGGTGAGGAAGAGATTTTCTGGTTTGAGGTCGCGGTGGACGATGTTTTTTTCGTGGGCGGCGGCTAGGCCCTGGGCGATTTGTACGGCGTAGTCGGAAGCTTTGCGCGGCGAGAGAGGTCCGGATTCGAGTTCGGCGCGGAGCGTGGTGCCTTCGAGTAATTCAGAGACCAGGAACGGCGAGTTGCTTTGCTGGCCGATGTCGTAGATGGCGAGGATATTGGGATGATTGAGGGCGGCAACGGCGCGGGCTTCTTGTTCGAAACGGCGGAGGCGGTCGGGGTCGGTGGCGAAGGATTCGGGGAGGATTTTTAGGGCAATGTCGCGTCCGAGGCGCGGATCGCGAGCGCGGTAGACTTCGCCCATGCCGCCGGCGCCGAGGGGAGATTGGATTTCGTAAGGGCCGAATTTTGTGCCGGGGGATAAGGGCATGGTCTGGTGATGGGGATTATATTCGGTTCGTGAACGGTTGGCGGGACTTTCTCGGTCGGAAAAACAAAAACGGATGGTGGTTGGAGGGGAACGGCTCGGCAAGCTGGGGCGCAGCATGCGACGCCCCCAAAAGAGGCAGAGACTCACGGCTCGACACACCGCAACAACCGCAAAGGCGACCGCCTCAGAAGGCGGCCGCGACAAAACATAACGGCGAGGGCGGCTGCGTTCTCGCTCGGAGGGGCGAAGTAACTTAGGATT
>JBEKVU010000441.1:0-3848 GCA_049513775.1 Candidatus Acidiferrum sp. | reverse complement strand
TTTACTCGCGGCTCGACGATGTGCAGATAGGCGAGCCCGAAGCGATTCAGTTGCGCGGCAACAGAATCGAAATCCGCGTCCGGGTTGCTGTCGGACATCTGATTCCACGTTCCACCCGGCCCAATGCGTACGCCTATACGATCGCCGCCCCAAACAGAGACCACTGCCTCGGTAACCTCCAGCAGCAACCGTGCGCGATTCTCGATGACTCCGCCATACGCGTCCGTGCGGTGATTGCTGCCGTCCTGCAAAAATTCGTCGAGCAGGTAGCCGTTCGCTGCGTGTACCTCCACACCATCAAAGCCGGCGGCTTTGGCGCGCTCCGCCGCTTTGCGATAATCCTCGATAATCCCGGGAATCTCCCCAACCTCCATGGCGCGATGCGGCGAGGGCTTCTTCCAACCCGTGGGCGTCGAAATCACAGGCTCGGCATTCAACCAGTAGGACGGAACCACGCTGGGCCCAGCCGGTTGCGCGCCCCCTCGCATATCCACGTGCGACGAACGCCCGGTGTGCCACAGTTGCGAAAACAGAAAGCCGCCCTTGGCGTGAACGGCGTCCACGATTTTCTTCCAGCCGACCACTTGCGCGTCCGAATAGAGGCCCGGCGCGCCGTACCAGCCTCGTCCAGCGATCGCGATGGTGGTCGCTTCGGAAATAATCAATCCGCCTTCCGAAGCACGCTGCGAGTAATACTCCTGCATCAGCGCACCGGGCACATCGCCAGGTTGTTCCGAACGCGAACGCGTCAGCGGCGCCATGACTACGCGGTGTTGCAAAGTGATGGGGCCGATCTGCACCGCCGAAAAAAGCTTCAGGTCTGCGTGTGCCGTCATAAGCCTCTCCTATAGGCGGGCGGCGGCGTCCTGCGCTCCGCCGTAGGTGTTATGGATGACACCGGCGGCGAAACCGCCACAAAAATTCCGTCAGGTCGCGCACCCAAACCGCGGGTGTGGGCCGAGCAGCGCGAGCCGAACGTTGCCGCGACGGCTCCTAGGGTGGCAACGTCTGCGGCCATCGCGGCGAGGCCAGCGGAACGGTTTCACTTATGCGCGTCGCGAGTGGCGCAAGGACAGCGCGTCACGATGTGCCCGATGGGCAGGCTGGTGCTGCCAAAGAAAGCAGCGCCGGAGTTGGGGATGTATACGGCGGAAACCTCGTGCTCGCCGAATTTCAAGCGGTCAGTATCCCAACTTGCGCGCCCGTGGGCGTCCAGATTCTCCGGTGGGCCAACGCTGGCGCCGTCCAGCAGGAACTGGACGCGGCCGGCAGGCACGCCGCTGTTGACCAAGGAGATAGGAGTCACGGTTGCGGTGAAGGTCACCCACTCACCGATTTGCGTGGGTTCAAGGTCCGCTGTCACGGTGGTGCGCGTCGATTCGCTTTGTACGCGCTGGCCTTCCGTGTACGTTGTTGCAAAACCAGTGTTGCCGGTGACCACCACGTCAAAGACGCAGTTGGCGTGATCGTTTTGCCCGGTGACGCCCCGGCAAGCGCGTTCCGCTACGGCCTGCGAAACAGGCTCGGCAGGTTTGGAATTGGGAACGGTGCAGGGTGCGGCCTCTAGCGGCCAATCCAGCATGGTAAACGTTCCAGTAGAGGTGCCGGGCGCATAGTCGAAAAGACTATCTTTGTCTGTGACGCGCCAAGCCTGGCCAAATTTCTTATAAAGCTCTGCGTAGCGCTCCGCAAGCGTAGCCGGCATCGCGCCCACGGTCGTTCCATTCGGCAGCGCAGGCAGCCAGCTCCCAGAGGCGATTGCTCCGGCGAGTCCGCCAGCGGCGAATGGCTCACGGGCGCGCGCGGGCGGTTTGCGTTCCTCGATGATGTTGCCGGCACCGGCAGCGCCATCCGACGCCGGGGCGTGCGCGATGTCCACGTTCAGATACCACTTGTTTTGGCTCGCCCACCAGTTTGGCGTGACAAACAAGGCCGTGGTGTCCGGGAAATTGATTTCCAGTCCTCCCGCGGCAGCGGTATTTTGCACGCTCCCGCCGCCACCAAGGTTGCGACCGCCGGAGCCGAGCGTGGTCAGCACGCCATCAATGCGGAGCTGCAGACCGCTGGGGTCGGGAACGCCGCTGAGGTTCGGCTCGTAGGTGACGCGATGGCCCGCCACGCGCGCGGCAACCGCGGTATTCAGACTAACGCAGGTGGCCAAACCGTCATAAGCACTGGGCCCGGGGAAAAACGTCGTAGCGATCGGCGTTTGGCGCGTCTGGATTTCCAGGCCATCAGGATCGCGGTAAGCGATGTATTCACCGGCGCCTTGAAAATCATAGTGCACGCCGTTCGCGGTGGTGATATGCGGATCGCCATCGAGAGTCAGGGCGCCGGTGCTCCCGGGATCAAGCCAGTCCATCAGTCGTGTGGCTGGAGTGCCGCCGCCGATCCAGCTCACGCTGAATTTTCCATAGAAATCGTGCAGGTCGGCAGCGGAGGCTCCGCAGGCCGAAGGTCCGCCGTGTAGCTGGCCAATGCATCGCTGGGTGTCTGTCGAGAAAATACAGGAGCCAGACGAGCCGGGCTCCGTTACGCCCATGTTGCTCCAGTCCACTTGCCAATGGTTGCCCGAAGCGCTGAGGGCCATCGTCGTCCAGTCCGCGCTCTGCGGCGGAACACTCGACAAGCTGATGTCCTTCACATCCGCCTCCGGGTGATGGATGCATACGACCGACGGCGGCGCTACGCCGGTGGCGTCCCAGCCGGCGTACCAGACATTGAAGCTCGGATCAGGCGTCGTGGATAGTTCAAAGAGTGCGAAATCGCTTGGGTCGTAATTGGCCACCAAGGTGGCACCCGTCTGGGTGTCGGCCAGGGAACCCGGTCCGTGCGCGCCGCAGGTTGGCGAAAAAAAATTCCAATACACCACAAGGGAAGCAGGATCGCCGCTGTCTTCCAGGCAATGGTTCGCCGAGAGGAAATAGGGTTTGAAGTCGTGCGCGGTGTCGTTCATTAAGGTGCCGGTACAAGCGCCACCTCCCGCAGTGTTGCTGATCGTGTATACAGCAACGGCTTGGATTTGATTGCGCCACGGATCGCCTTGCGGGCAGATCTCATCGATTTCGCAAGACCCTTCGCTCTGGCCGAAAAGACCGCCTTTTGTCCCGCCGTAGTAACCCTGATTAACCCTGGTGATTTCTATGGCCGGCTGCGCGACCCCGGTGGGCACGAAGAGTTCGACGACGATTTCGTTGCCAGCAATGGTCGGCGTCCACAGGCTCCCTACGGAGCTGCGGTTCTTGGAGGTGTACGGACCTTCTACGCGGGCATGTGCAGGATCGTAGATCCACAGCTTGGCGCCCTCCGGCATTTCATAGCGCGTAAAACCAAGATTGAGGCTCTTGGCGGACGGCGATTGGATGCGCAAGCGCCAGAGCCGCCCGTCGGAGACATCCTGCCAGGTTCCGGAATTGCCCGTGTTGTAGGCAACTTCTGCACCAATGGCGAAGCGCTGAGGACCTGGGTTCTGCTGGCTTTTTCCGCGAGCGCGGTCGTCGGCGATCAGGCGGTCCGCGTCAAATGTGGGCAATGCTTTCCGCTCGACTTGCTCCTGAGACTTGTCTTTGAGCAGAAAACTTCTTGGTTGTTCATACATTTTGGCGAATGCGGAGACAGCAATCAGCAACACAAACGATATGGTTGCCAGCTTACGAGGAAACCTGGTAGCAACCTGAATTGAAATGGGAACCTGAATTGGAATAGAGAATAGACGCTTTCTCATCGTGCCCTCCCGTGGGGTGCGTACTGCTGGGTTGTGCGAGCCTCGACAGAGGTGTCGGGAGGTGAGGCGCTTTGTCTTAATAGTGAAAATCAGTGTCGAAGCGTTACAAGAATTTTGCGGTAGG
>JBEKVU010000440.1:0-7045 GCA_049513775.1 Candidatus Acidiferrum sp. | reverse complement strand
GAATCTTTTTGCGGTTTGCGATACGGCGCCAATGACGGAATGGAATTTTGCCGCGAATCCGGTGCTGAATTTTGATTTTCCGGCGTTGTTTGTGGCGGAGAGTCAGAACATTGTTTTGAATGTGATAACTACGGCTGGGAGCGCTGGGCAGCCGTCTTATTACGTTAAGTATGTGTTGGAGATCCACTAGGGCTGTCTAGGAAGACTTGGTTTTGCCCTGGCCAGGCCAAAACGGGACAACTGGGGAGCAGCATGCTGCTCCCCTAAAAAGCCGGGTAGTGGGTGTGGTGGGTGGTGTGGTGTTGAAAGTCGCGGGCCGCTTGAATGGCGGAGAAGTCGTCGCCGGCGCGGGCTACGAATTGTAGGGCTACGGGTAAGTGATTGTTGGTGAAGCCGCAGGGGACGCAGAGGGCTGGGAGGCCGCAGAGGTTGCCGATTGCGCCTAGTGGGTCTGGGTAATCGGGGCCGTCCTCTAGATTTGCGGCGATCGGACTGGCCGGAGTAGGTTGGCCTGCGGCTACTAATACATCGTAGGTGTCGAAGAGAGTGTCGATTTTCCTTTGCAGGATTTCGCGGATTTTCAGGGCTTGGATGTAGTCGGCGGCGGGGATTTGTTCGCCGACGTAGCCGGCGATTTGGCCTAGTGGATCGATTAGTTCGCTGACTTTTCCTGACCGGATTAGGTCGCGAAAGGAAGCGGCGGCTTCGACGGCTACTACGATGCCGCCGGCGTCTTCCCAGGGGCCAGTGGGCAATTGCGCGTCGTGCGTGGTTGGGGAGTATTTCCGAATTACTTTTTCCGCGGCTGCTACCACTCTTGCTACTTCGCGATCGATGTTGGGCCAGGCGTTGGTTAGCCAGCCGACGCGGAGCGGGTGTGCTTTGAGTTGCATGGCGGGAGAGTAGGTGAAGGCGGCTTTGTCGATGGGAAGGGTGTTGCGGTCGCGGAAATCGTGGCCGGCGATGGCGGCGAAGATGTGCGCGCAGTCCTCGGCGGTGCGCGCCAGGGGGCCGATTTTGTCCATGCTGGGGGCGAGGGCCATGGCGCCGTAGCGGCTGACGCGTCCGTAGGTAGGGCGAAGGCCGCTGATGCCGCAGAAGGACGACGGGCAAACGATGGAGCCCCAGGTTTCGGTGCCGATGGCGAAGGCGGCGAGTCCTGCCGAGACGATGGCCCCCGAGCCTGAGCTCGAGCCGCAGGTCCAGCAGGTCGGGTCCCAGGGGTTTTTGCTCGCGCCTTGCAGGGAGGCGCTGGCGAAGCGGTAGCCTAGGCCGCCCGCGAGTTCGATCATGGAGGCTTTGCCGATTAGGATGGCGCCGACGTTTCTGAGGTGGTCGATGACTGTGGCGTCGTAGTCGAAGACTTGGTTGGCGAAAGGCTTGGCACCCCAGGTGGTAGGGATGCCATTTACGGCCAGAAGATCTTTGGCGGCGTACGGGATGCCGTGAAGGGGACCGCGATAGTGTCCGCGTTGAATTTCTTTTTCGGCGGCGGTGGCTTGGGCGAGGGCGAGATCCGGGGTGAGTGTCGCGTAGGCGTTTAGCTGTGGGCCGAGTTTTGTGCTGCGCTCGAGGTAGAGCTGAGTGAGTTCAACGGGGGAGAGTTTTTTGGATTGAATGCGCTTGGCTAGTTCGGTGACTGGGAGGTCGAAGAGTTGTTCGGTGGGCATGCGGGTCCTCCTGTGACTCTTACGCCTTTGCCGCTGCGTGCGCTGGTTGTGGGTTATTGGCGGACGAGGCGGGCTTTCTTTCGTGTTCGATTAGGGGCTTCAGATGGAGGGCGGGATCGTCGGAATTTGCGGTTTTGTAGGCGCGAAGGCGGTCTAGGGTGGATTGAGTGGAGTTGCAGATTTTTTTCAGGTCGGCTTTTTGGGCATCGGAGAAGCGGGTGGGGTAGAGGGTGAGGATGGTTTGGAGCCGCTGGTCGGATTCAGATTGGCTGGGTTGGGGGAGTGGTGGGGTGGTTGATTGCCCCGGGAGTTCTCGGGGAGTGGCGACGGCTACCGTTGCGCCGACGGTGGTTAGGAGGGCGGTGGTGGTGAATTCGCGGCGGGTTAGGGTGGAGTTTTTTGGTTGGGGCAATGGCTACGCCTCCCGGGAGTTGTTTGTTTTCGTGAGTGAAAAGTATCACATTCGCGGTGAGGAGGGGCGTGTCGGTGTCGTGGGGATCGTAGGTGATTCGGTTGGGCGGGGATTTTAATGAGGGCACAGAGGTCACGGCGAGGTTGGAGAAGGACGGTCTGATGTAGTGCGGGTTTGGGGATGCGAAAACGGCGTCAAGCCACGGCAGTCCAAAAGCGCCGGACTGAACAGCCCGGCCGCTACAGAGTCCACTGCAATGGGTCTGCGGCTTCGCGGGCCGGTCGGGGCGGGCCGCAAGGCGCCCGTCTCAGAAGGCGGCCGCTACAAAATCATTAGTCGGAGGTCAGGGCGCGGATCTGGGATTCTAGGGATTGGTTGTATTGGCGTTCGTTCTGGAGTTCGGTTTGGAGTTTTTTTACCAATGTGTCGAGGAAGGTGATTTCCGCGCGGAGTTTTTGGGTGTCGGCGGAAGTGGCCGCGGGACGTGTTTGTGAGGGTTGCGCGGCGTGCTGCGCTTCCGCGGGCGCGTAGTTGTTGGTGGTGGCGGGGCGGGGGATGAAGGCGTCGGCCAGAGCGCGTGGCCAGGCGGACTCGGCGCCGGAAGGCTGCGCAGCGAGCGGTTGAGCAGCTTGAGGCTGGCCTGCCAGAGCTGCGGCGGAATGTTGGGACGCGGGAGTTGCTACCGGCATTGGGCGCGGTGGTGCGGCGGATGGCGCGAAGAGCTGGTTGAGGGCGCCGCCGGGGGCTGGGGATTTGCTTAGGCCTGCTAGTTCGGCGCTCTTGGGTTGCAGCAAGCTTTTTACGCGGAGGATTAGTTCTTGGGGCTGAAAGGGTTTGCGGATTAGTTCGTCGGCGCGGACGGCGACGGCTTTGTCGGCCACGGTTTTGTTGACTACGCCGGACATGAGGACTACGGGAATTTCGGAGTAGTCGGGGTGCTGCTTGATTTCGCTGCAAACCGTGTAGCCGTCTTTGTCCGGCATGATGACGTCGGTGATGACGACGTCGGGGCGATTTTGTTCGAACTGGGCCATGGCGGACTGCGCGTCGGCGCAGGTGATGACGTGGATATTTTCGCGGCGGAAAGCGATCTTGACAGCAGGGTTTCGCTCATGACGCTTCCTTATCTGCCAGATCTTCTCCGGCGATAACTCGGCCCGCAGTGACGTGGCTGGCTGTGACTTCGCCTGCGGTAAGTTCGCTCGAGAGGTCTTCGGTGACGCTGGTTTCCGAGATCGTTGCGGCCAAACTTTCGGATAAATTTCGAGACAAGTTTTCAGACAAGTTATCAGACGGGCTTTCCGAGAGGGCCTGCGTGCTTTCGTCGTATTCCCGCATGGCATCGAGCATGAGGTCGGTGGCGGTGCGGAGAACGGTGCGCTGGGGGGAGGTGGCACCGTATACAAATTTATATACCCCGGCGCCGGCTTTGACGCAGTTTTTTATGATGTGGATGACGGCTTCGTCACCAAAGAGCGGACCGCATTCGGCGTGGGTGATTTCGCCGGCGTCGTAAAAGAGGATGGCGTCGGTTTCGGCGGCATTGATATGCAGGCCGCCGGTTTGATGGGCTTGGCCAAGCATCTGCATTACGCCAGTGAGATCGTGATGGGTGAGGCTGCCGCTGAGGCTGGTGTCTGCCTGGGCGAGCATTTGCGTGGGCTGGAAGCCATCGGCTTTGCTGATGATGATTTGCTTGACGTGTGCGGCGATGACGCCGGGGGCGCGCTGACGGTCGATGTAGTCGTCGCAGCCAGCTTGAAAGGCTTGCATGAGGGCGCGCTGGCTGCCGTCGCCGAGGGCGATGAGCGGGAGCGAGTTGTTTTTGTTGTCGGCGCGTAGGATGCGGGCGATGTCGAGGGCGTCCATTTCGCGCATGTTGGTGGCGCAGAGGATCGCGCTGGGAGCGTCGTACTCGATGGCGGTGAGCGCGAATGCCGCTTGCGTGCTGGTGACGACCTCGAAGCCTTCGCGTTTCAGGGCATCGCCGAGGCGCTTGGCGAAGTAGACGTTGCTATCGATGAGCAGGATTTTTGCGGGACGGCCGGCGAGCATCATGAGTTGGCCTCCACAAAGGTGTTGCTGGGGCCGGCGGCCCTAAAGGCACACTCGTCTTCGGGACGCGCGGTTAAGGCGCTGATGTCGAGGACTTCGATGACGTTGCCGTCATGGGAGATCCAGCCGGCGATGTGCGGGGCGTCCGAGGAGCTCGGATCGGTGATTTCGGCGTTGATCAATTCGCATTCGCCGGTGACGGGGATGGCCACCCATTCTTTATGGCGGCCGTAGTTGCGGACGGCGATTAGATAAAAGCGGCGGGCGGAGATCTTCTTGCCGAGGAGGCGTTCGGCCACTTCGCAGACAGGGACGATGCGTCCGCGGCGAAGGATGACGCCTTCGACTTTTGGTGAGCGGTGGGGAAATTTGAACATGCGGCTGGGCGCGACGAGTTCGGCGATTTCATTGGCGGCCACGGCAAAGCGGCGGTCGCCGAGACGCAGAAGCACCATCGATTGCAGTTCGAGTTCGGCGGCGACGGTCATTGCAGGGCACCAGGTGCAGCGAGAATGGCTTCGGCGGAAATTTTTTGCGTGAGAGAATTTTCAAGCAGAGACATTTCGTGATCGCTCAAGAAACCTTGTGGGCTGACCACGGGGACTACGGTTTGGTCGAGGGCGGTCAGGCCGCGGTACCACTGGCGCTCTTCGGCGTGGAAGGCAAGGGGGAGGGATTGGAGATGGGTCATGCTGGTCATTTTCTCGATGCCGTCGATGAGGAGGGCGGTGCGCGTTTGACGGAGTATGAATACCAGTGAGCCAGGAGTCAGCGGTAGACCGAAATGAATGGCGCCGTTGACGACGAAAAGAGTTTGCTCGCCGCGTTGAAGAAGGTGCCGGACTTTGAGGACGCCGGAGTCTTTGATTTCGGCGGAGGCGCCGGCGAGGCTATCGACGCTGCGAACTTCCTGTACGGAGGCGGAGGAGATGGCGAAGAGCGCGCCGCCGACGCGGAACAAAATAATTTGTTCGGACTTGGCGGCGGGAGACTTGGCTTTGGGTGCGAGGCGCATCAGCGGACCCCTGCGCCGGTCGGCACGCGCGAAATGGCGAGCACGCGTTTCTCGATGGCCGGATAGATGTCATCGATGCCGAGAGTTTCATCGACTGCGCCGAGCTTGATGGCTTCCGAGGGCATACCGAAAATTACGCAGGTTTCTTCGTTTTGCGCGAGGACTAAGCCGCCGGCGCGTTTGATGGCCTGGCAACCGAGGGCGCCGTCGTTGCCCATGCCGGTGAGAATGGCGCCGATGGACATGGCGCCGGCGTAGGAAGCCACGCTTTCCATGGTGATGTCAATGTTGGGGAGGTAGCCGTTGACGCGACCGGAATTGGCATCGAGCTGCAGGCGACCGGTGGGCGTGACGCGCAAATGTTGGCCGCCGGGGCAGACGTAGAAGACGCCGGGAAGCAGAGATTCGTTGGGCTCGGCTTCTTTGACGCGGATGCTGGTGAACTCGGCAAGCTGCGCAGTGTATTGCGTGGTGAACGCCGCGGGCATGTGCTGCACGAGGATGACGGCCGCTGGGAAGTCAGCGGTGAAGCCGGGAGCCATGCGCATGACGGTGGCAGGTCCACCGGTGGAAGCGGCGATGACCACGACGGGAAAACGTTGATCGAGCCCGGAGCTGGCGGCGGGCACGGGTAGCGGCGCGCGCTGCGGCGTGGCGACTGTGGGTACATCGCGCAGCGTGGAGGCGACGCGCGAGGCGGTGCGTACCACACGAACTTTGGCGGCCATGCGAACTTTCCGGAGGAGCTCTTCGCGGACGCTTTGCATGTCCAAATCAATGCCGCTGGATGGCTTGGCTACGAATTCGATGGCGCCGAGTTCGAGTGCGCGCAGGGTGCTCGCGGCGCCTTCACGGGATTCGGAACTGACGACCACGATGGGGCGCGGATTGGTGGTCATGATTTCGGCGGTGGCTTGCAGGCCGTCGACGTGGGGCATGTTGATGTCCATGGTGATGACATCCGGTTTCAGGGATTCGGCGAGGGCCACGGCTTCGCGGCCGTCTTTGGCGTGGCCAACGACCTGGAGGAATTCGTCGGCGTTAAAGATGGTTTCGAGGACTTTGCGCATGAACGCGGAGTCATCGACAACGAGTACACGGAATTTTTTGGGGGCGGGGGTCGGCATGATTACCTATTTACGCGACCGGTACAAGCGGTCGCGGGACCTCCGTTCCCATGAGTTTTTCGACTGCCGCGATGAGTTGATCTTCCTGCACGGGTTTGGTGAGGAAGGCCGCGGCGCCTTCTTTCACCGCGCGGTTGCGATGTTTCTCGCCGGCACGTGAAGTGACGACCAGGACTGGGATGCGGCGTGTGTTGGGCGCCTGGCGGAGCTGGGCCATTAGTTCGTAGCCGGTCATGCGCGGCATTTCGAGATCGGTGATGACCAGGTGGCAGCCGTGCTGGGCGACGAGTTCAGCGGCTTCGAGGCCGTCGGCGGCGAGCTTGACGCGATAGCCGTTTTTCTCGAGCATGCGGCCAACGAATTTGCGGACGCTGATGGAATCGTCGGCGACGACGATGAGGCGCTCTTGCTCGACGCGGTCGATGGCTTCGGTCGGGATGGTGCCGCGGGCGATGGCGGCGGAGCCCGGAGCGAAAACGCGAGCAGCGCTGGCGTTGGCTTGCAGGGCGCGGCGCTCGGTGGGCTCGGCGGCGACCATGCGGTTGAGATCGATTAACAAAATCAGGCTGCCATCGGGGGCGATGGTGGTGCCGGGAAAGATTTTTACGCGGCGGAGATACTCGCCGAGGGACTTGATAACGATTTCATCTTTGCCGATGACTTCCTCGACGACCAGTCCGATTTTGCGGTCGCCGATATTGGCAACAACCATGTGGAAGTAGCCATGGATGGGTTCGAGCGGCGGCAAGCCCAAATAGGTGTCGAG
>JBEKVU010000439.1:0-3871 GCA_049513775.1 Candidatus Acidiferrum sp. | reverse complement strand
GTAGATCTGCAAATTGGCCACCGCCGCAGCGCAACAAACAGGATGTCCGCTGTAGGTCAGCCCGCCCCACAACATGTTGTTTTCGAAATATTCCGCGATGGCGCTCGAAACAATCACCGCGCCGAGCGGAAGATAGCCGCTCGTCAAACCCTTCGCGCAGGTAACGATATCCGGGCGAATACCGTAATGCTGCGTAGCCAGCCATTTCCCCGTACGCCCGAAGCCGCTCATCACCTCGTCGGTGATCAAGAGGATGCCGTACTTGTCGCACAGCGCGCGCAGCTTCGGATAGTAATCATCCGGTGGAATCAGCAAACCATTCGAGCCCGTAATGCCTTCCACCATGATGGCGGCAATGTTGTTCGGGCCCTCCATCTGAATGACTTCCTCAATATGCGAAACGCATTCGCGATGGCACGTTTCCACCTTTTGCCCGAATGGGCAGCGATAACAGTACGGATCAAACACCCGTACGATTCCCGGGATTCCGGGCTCGACCGGCAAACGCCGTGGATCGCCCGAAGCCGTCATCACACCCATCGTCGCGCCATGATACGAGCGGTAGCGGGTGATGATTTTTTTCCGTCCCGTGACCAGCTTGGCCATTTTCAAAGCGTTTTCGTTCGCTTCTGATCCGCCCAGAGTAAAAAAGGTTTTCGCCAGGCCGGTAACTTCCGCCAGTTTTTTGCCAAGCGTGCCGCGTGGCTCGGTCGCGAAGCTTGGTCCCGCAAAACACAACTCGTCAACCTGCTTCTTGATAGCCTCCAGCATTTTCGGGTGCTGGTGGCCGAGGTTTAGGTTGATGAGCTGCGAGCTGAAGTCCAGCCAGCGATTGTCGTCGCCGTCCCAAAACCACACACCGTGGCCACGCTTCATGTGTATGGGATTCGCGGTCGATTGCACCGACCACGAAAACATGGTGTAGTCGCGATTCTCTTGCACCACTTTGCGGCTATTAGCGTCCATTGCTGGTCCGTCCTTCTCTCAGAACTTTGTAACTCCCCGTCACGGTCGCAGAATCCACTCGATGGTCTTGGAAGCCAGCCGGTCCAGCGCTGCGACCGCCATTTCCAGATGTTCCTCTCGGGTATCTTCAATCTTATTGTGACTGATGCCTTTTAGAGATTGCACGAACATCATAACCGTTGGTACTCCCGCGCGCGCGACTTCCGCGGCGTCGTGCAGCGGCCCCGAAGGCATGCGATGCGAGGTGCCCGATGTTTCGCGAATCGCTGCCTCACACATTTCGACGAGCTGCGCGTGAAACGGCACGGGCTCGATATTCCACAGCCGCGACCAGTTCACCGTGCAGCCCTCTTCGGCGGCAAATCGCTGACTCGCCTCTTGCGCCTCGCGATACATTTGCGCGAGCACGCCGGCATCCAGATCGCGCTGATCCAGCGTCACCTCGCAGCGGCCGACCACCGCCGTCACAATCCCGGGAAAAGTTTTCACGCTGCCCATGGTGCACACGGCGTCTTCGTGTTTCCTCGCAATTGTGCGAATTTCCAGCGCCAGCTTGGCTGCCGCGGCCAGCGCGTCCCGCCGCACGTTCATCGGCGTCGAGCCCGAGTGCGCTTCCTGTCCATGAAACGTGATGTTATGCCGCTCGACGCCCTTCGTCCCGAGCACCACGCCGAGCGGCAAGCCCATCCGCTCGAGTACCGGCCCCTGTTCGATGTGCAATTCCAGGTAGGCCGCCGCGTTTTTCTGTTCCGTCGCAGCCTCGGGAAATCTTTCAATCTCCACGCCGCAATGCCGCAACGCATCTTCTAGCTTTACGCCGTCGCGGTCGGTGCGACCGCGATCGGCCGCGATCGAGTGCGTGCCGGCAAACGCCGAAGAACCGAGCAAGCTGCGGCCGAATCGCGCGCCTTCTTCATCAGCCCAGTCGACCAGCCGTACCGTGACCGGTGGCCTTCCTTGAAAATCCGCAGCGATGCGCCGCAAAACTTCCAGCCCGGCGATCTCATCCAGCGCGCCATCCAGCCAGCCACCGTTCGGCACGGAATCGAGATGTCCGCCGATCAGAAGGCATTTTTCCGACGCCCCGCGCAGCGTCACCCAGCTGTTCCCTGCGGCATCGCGGTGCTGTTCAACCGGCAAATCCCGTACCTTTGTCGCAAACCATTCTCGCGCCTGCAGCCAAACGTCGGTCCAGGCCACGCGTTGTGCGCCATTTTCGTCCGCGGTGAGCGCGCGAAGTTCTTTCAGCTCCGCCACCGCGCGTTTTGCGTTCAGGTTCATATGGTTTTCAGCCAACAATTCTGGCTAACGGCGCGCTTAGAAATGCGACGGCTCGCGCTTCAGCATCCGCCCGCGGCCGCGTTCCCCTACGAATTTACCATCGCGCACTTGGACCTTGCCCCGCACCGTCACCACGGACGGCCGTCCCTCAATCTCGACGCCCTCGAAAGCATTGTAATCGTTGTTGGTATATTGGGATTTCGCGGAAATCACGCCGCGGTAACTGGTGTCGTAAACCACCAGGTCCGCATCGCTGCCCACCGCGACGGATCCTTTACGCGGGTAAAGGCCGAAAAGTTTCGCCGCACGGGTACTGGCCGCCTCCACCAAGCGCTCCAAGCCTACGCGCCCGCGTTTCACACCCTGCGTGTATAGCAAATTCACGCGGTCTTCGATCCCCGGTATCCCGTTGGGAATATTCACGAACGAATCTTTCCCCATAAGTTTCTGCTGCATGTCGAACGGGCAATGATCCGTTCCCACCGTATCGATCTCGCCGGCCGCCAAAGCCTTCCACAACACCTCCAGATTCCGCTTGTCCCGCAGCGGCGGCGACATCACGTGCTTCATGCCTTCGACCCCCGGCAATTCCGCGCGGGATTTATCCAGCAAAAAGTGCGGCAGCACCGACTCCACGTGAATCTTCACGCCGCGCAACTTCGCGTCCACCGCCACGCGCAACGCCTTTTCACACGAAAGATGAACCACGTACCCGCTGGCTCCGGTATTTTCCAGAAATGTGGCAAAACGCCCCGTTCCTTCGGTCTCGACGGACTCCGGACGGCTCGGTTCATGCCATTCCGGACCACACTGGCCTGCCGCCAAAAGCCTTTGCTGCAGGCGCGCCACCAGCTCCGCGTTTTCGCAGTGCGCCGTCACGATCACGCCCAGCCGCTTCGCGAGTTCCAGCGTTTGATACATCTCGCCGTCATCCACGCCAAAAAAATTTTGGTACGCCAGAAAAATTTTAAACGACGCGCTTCCGTCCGCCACGATCTCTCGTAGCTGCGACTCCGTCTCCTTCACAAACTTCGTCACCGACATGTGAAACGCATAATCGCAAGCGCTGTTGCCGGCGGCGCGCGATTTCCACAGTTCGTATCCTTCGAGCGCGTCGTCGTTGCGGTTTGGGCAGCACATTTCAATGTACGTGGTGGTCCCACCAACCAACGCCGCGATGCTGGCCGTCTCATGGGTATCCTTCGCAAAGGTCCCCATAAACGGAAGATAGATGTGTACGTGCGGATCGATAAAGCCGGGAAAAATGAGCTTTCCGGAGGCGTCAATGATCTCGGCGTCTGGCGCTGCGGCAAGATTTTCGCCAATCGCCGTGATGGTCTCGCCGTCCGCGTAAACGTCGGCGCGCTGGCGCGAGCCATCCGTCACAATTTCCCCGTTTCGAATCAACAGTGCCATGGCGCGCTCCCTGGGAGCGATAGGCATCTTAACCCACCCTTCAGACAAAAAATCGACGAATCGAGA
The DNA here is from genome assembly GCA_049513775.1 of Candidatus Acidiferrum sp. Taxonomy (GTDB): domain Bacteria; phylum Acidobacteriota; class Terriglobia; order Acidiferrales; family UBA7541; genus Acidiferrum. The sequence goes on along the minus strand of JBEKVU010000439.1, from coordinate 142 downwards.
GGATCCTTGCGCTCTAGTGAATGCGCCGTTACGGGGGCGCCCTTCATTCCGGAACAACCACCGTCCCGGTTAGACGGAACCTGATGCGCGAGATGTAGAATGGAGCGATGGAGATTCCTTTTGCGGATTACTGCGCGGCGGT
>JBEKVU010000438.1:0-3886 GCA_049513775.1 Candidatus Acidiferrum sp. | reverse complement strand
GGACACCGGACGGAGATCGTGCTGATGGACGGGCGCGACGCTAGCGTATTTAGCAAGAGTGAAGCGCAGTGCGATGCGTACCTTATCTGTACGTCGACCTATGGAAGCGGGGATGTGCCGGACAATGCGCAGCGGGTATTCGCGAGCCTCGAAGAGACGCGGCCGGACCTGAGCGGCATCGTTTACGGCGTAATTGCGCTGGGCGATCAAACGTACGGGCAGACGTTTTGCCAGTGCGGCCTGCGCTTCGATAAATTGTTGAGCGAGCTCGGCGCGCAGCGGGCGGGCGAAGTGCTACTGCATGATGCCAGCTCCGGAACCATGGCGGAAGATGTGGCGTCGGAATGGATTGTGCCGTGGGTCGAACAGGATTTGTTGCCGGCGCTGGCGCAGCGGGTGTGACTGACACGGCGCCGGTTCCGTGGAGGTGTTCTAGTGCGCTATCATCAATTCCGCTAGAAGGAGAAGCTTCGTTTGGCTGAGAAAGTGAGCTACAGCCTGCCGCATCCCTCCACGCAACCCCCGCTGCTTTACCCCGCATACGTGTCATCGCAAAAACGCGCGCCGACCATGCCGTTGATTCACCCACCTCACACTATTTCAGAATTGAGTGGCCCATCTTTTGCCGCGGCTGATGCGGAACCACGCATCTGCGATTTGACGCGGCAATCGAACGGCGCGCCGCTGGGCGAACGCATTATCGTATGCGGACAAGTCCTGGACGAAGATGCGCGGCCGGTGCGGCACACGCTGATCGAAATCTGGCAGGCCAACGCGGCCGGGCGGTATCTGCACGCGAAGGATCAGCACGATGCGCCGCTGGACCCGCACTTCACCGGTTGCGGGCATACGTTGACGGACGATGAGGGGCGCTATCGCTTTGTTACCGTGCGGCCCGGTGCGTATCCCTGGCGCAATCATCACAACGCTTGGCGTCCGGCGCACATCCATTTTTCGCTGCTCGGGGAGGCGTTTGCATCGCGTTTGGTGACGCAGATGTATTTTCCCGGAGATGTGCTGCAGGCTCATGACCCGATCTTCAATTCCATTGCCGATCCCAGCGCGCGGGTGCGTTTGATTGCGGAGTTCGACTGGCCCAGCACGATTCCAGAGACGGCGCTGGGTTTTCGCTTTGATATTGTTCTGAGGGGCGGCCGCGCGACGCCTATGGAAAAATAAGATGAAGCTTATTCCTACGGGCTGGCAAACGGTCGGTCCGTTCTTCAGCATCGGGCTGGACCGCCTGTGCAATGAAAATATTGCCGTTGGGAAGTTCGAAGGCGAGCGCATTGCCATTGCGGGCCGCGTCCTGGATGGCGACGGCGCGCCCGTGCCGGACGCATTGTTGGAAATTTGGCAAGCCGATGCGCGGGGAATTTATCCAGGCTGCCATTCGTCATATCACGAGGCGTCAAGTCACAACGCGACAGGCAATGCCGGCCCTGAGAATCGTTTTCGTGGTTTCGCGCGCGTGGCTACAAACGAGCGCGGAGAGTTTCGTTTTGAAAGCATTAAGCCCGGAAGCGTGAGCGACGGTGGCGGGCAAGGGCAGGCGCCGCACCTGCTGGTTTCCGTTTTTATGCGCGGGCTGCTGACCCGCCTGGTTACGCGCATCTATTTCCCGAGCGATCCACGCAACGCTTCTGACTTGGTGCTCGGTCTGGTCCCCGCCGAACGGCGCAACACCTTGATCGCCAGAGCCGCGAGCGACGAAGTAGGCTCGTATACTTGGAACGTCGTTTTGCAAGGACCGGAAGAAACGGTTTTCTTTGCATGCTGAAGACCGGGGATCTTGTCCGGTGCGAAGGTTGCGAAAGGTGATGGTGCTCGCGCATGGCGCTGCTTGATTCGCTCTTTCGCTCTCCGGCGATTGTGGCCTCCTTCACAGACGCCGCCCGCATCCAGGGCATGCTCGATTTTGAAGCCGCGCTAGCTCGGGCGGAGGCGGCCAGCGGAATTATTCCCGTAACCGCAGGCGCGACTATCACAGCAAAATGCCGCGAAGAATTCATCGATTTCGCGGCGTTACAAAAGAGCGCGGCAAACGCCGGCAACCTGGCAATTCCCCTGGTACACCAACTCACCGCGCTGGTGGCCAAAGAAGATGCCGAAGCGGCAGGCTTTGTCCATTGGGGAGTCACCAGCCAAGACGCCATCGACACGGGATTTGTATTGCAACTTCGCCCGGCGCTCGCGGCGATGCAGCGCGAATTGCGACAATTGTGTGAGCGGCTTGCGCCCCTCGCGAACCAGCATCGCACGACCGCAATGGTAGGCCGCACGTGGCTGCAGCATGCCGTGCCCACCACCTTTGGCGCCAAAGTTGCCGGCTGGCTCGACGCGTTAGTGCGTCACCTCGATCGAATCGAGATTCTCCAGGAACACGCGCTGGTGCTGCAATTTGGCGGCGCAGTGGGTACACTGGCGGCGCTCGACGATCATGGCGAAAACGTAGCCGCCGCGCTGGCCAAGGAATTATCGCTGCCCCTGCCGGACATTCCCTGGCACAGCCATCGCGATCGCTTCGCCGAAGTGGCCACATGCATGGGCTTGCTGGCCGGAACACTGGGAAAAATTGCACGCGATATTTCGCTGCATACGCAAACCGAAATTGACGAGTTGCGTGAGACCGCCGCCGGCGGACGCGGCGGCTCCTCTAGCATGCCGCACAAGCGCAATCCCGTAAGCTGCGCCGTTATTCTTGCCAATAGCGCGCGCGTGCCCGGCCTAGTCTCCACGATTCTCTCCGCGATGGTGCAAGAAGACGAACGCGGCCTTGGCGGTTGGCAGGCGGAATGGGAACCGCTCCCGGAGGTTGTCGGCCTGGCGGGCGGCGCGCTGCATCATTTACACGCGGCAATCGCCGGACTCGAAGTAAATACCGCGCGCATGCGGGAGAATCTGGAAGCCACGCACGGTTTGATTTACGCTGAGGCAGTAACGATTCGCTTGGCGGAACGTATTGGGATACCGCAAGCGCGCGAGGCCATCGAAGCCGCGTGCCGACAAGCGGCAAAGGAACGCGAGCATCTGCGCGACGTTCTGCTCACCACTCCCGCAGTCCTCAAGCATCTGCCGGAGGACACTATTCACGAATTGTTTGATGCGAACAGATATTTCGGCTCTTCGAGCGGCATGATCGACAAAGTGCTGGCGACCGCACGCTCGGCCGTCGCTACCGGCGTCTCTACCGCCGATTCTACGCTAAGGCGGAAAAAGTGAGTAACCTCATGCCCTTTGTGGACCTACAAGACCACAAGATTCATTACACCCTCAGCGGCCCTCGAGACGCTCCGGTGCTGGTGCTTTCGAATTCGCTCGGCACGAATTTATCCATGTGGGATCCGCAGCTCGCGGAATTCGAAGAACACTTTTCCGTGTTGCGCTACGATACACGCGGCCACGGCGCTTCGGCGGTCACTACGGGACCTTACACCTTCGATCAACTCGGCCGTGATGTTGTCGCGCTGCTCGACGAGCTGAAGATCGAGACTGCCTATTTTTGCGGGCTGAGCATGGGCGGCATGACGGGAATGTGGCTCGGAGTACACGCAGCGAGCCGTATGCGGAAACTGATCCTCTGCAGCACGTCGGCGAAGTTCGGCAACGCGGAGATGTGGGATAAGCGCATGGCCGCCGTGCGCCAGCGCGGCATGAGAGGTATCGCTCCGGTGGTGCTGGAACGCTGGTACACGCCGGGATTTCTCGCGAACGCTCCTGCTGCCGCGCAAACTACTTCGCGAATGCTCGAGTCCACTTCGCTGGACGGATACTTGGCATGTTGCGCAGCCCTTCGTGACGCGGACTTTCGCGAGGATGTCAAACAGATCCGCACGCCGACGTTAATTATTTCCGGCGCGAAAGATGCATCCGCGCCGCCAGCCGA
>JBEKVU010000437.1:0-3897 GCA_049513775.1 Candidatus Acidiferrum sp. | reverse complement strand
AGAAAAAGGAGAAAATTCAGCTATGTCCTACCTAACTCTATAACTCTCGTCGGGTTCGTTGGTTCTGACCCGGAGCAACGTCAAGCGAACGCAACGGTTCGAAATTCACCGTGCTGTCAGTCGCCACGCAGCGCTCTTGGAAGAACGCAGATGACGAATGGAGATCGAAAACCGAGTGGCACCGCGTCGTAACCTTCAACCGCCTCGCCGGGTCCATCGCCGAATCGCTCGAGAAGCGCGACCACGTCCTCGTGGACGGCATTCTCGGCAGCTTGAAATACGAGAACGAGAATGGCAAGCCCAAGAAAGCGAAGGCCGCGCAGGTCACGGTCTCCTCGAGCGTTCGCGCCAACTCCGTGCGCAGACTTAGCCGCGCGGAAGCGGAGGCGCCGACGGCTGCGCCTGGCACCGAAGCTGGCGCCGAGTCGGGCGCAGCGCCGTTCTGATCGTGGAGTAACAAGGCCCTCCGGCATGGCCGCAGGGCCTTTTCGTTTGTCCTGCATTCCGGCCAGGAAAAACAAATCTCATCACGTGGTCTGCAGATTGCGCAGGATACACCTCCTCCGCCGGCCGTTGAGGGCCAGCGGCGACCAACACCGGTTCCTCCCCGCAATCGGTGGGTTGTCTCTTTGTTTGCCAGCCCTCGAGAGCGCGTTCCCGCTCTCGCCAATGCGCCCGGTGTTGTCGCTGGGAGTGAGGGGAGTTCGGCCATGTCGAGAGAAGTCCCATGCGACTGCACGCTGTGCCGTCTTGAAGTCCAGTTGCTTTCCGATTTATCCAGCGCGGAAGCTGGCGCTTTCCGTGAATTGGCTTCTCGTTCCCATATTCTGGCACCTTATACCTCCGTCCGCGCACTGCTCTTGCGTCTGCGAACATCGGCAGTGGACGCGCGATCCGATGACTTGCTCCGCGACCTCTTCGCCTCGCGGGTAGCCAGATCTGCCTTCATTGAAGGCATTCTGATCCTCGCATTCTTGCCGATGCTGCACGGCACGATTCGCCGCGTCGAGAGACAGCAACCAGGCCTCCCGCAAGAAGATATCACTCAGCAGGCGCTCGGCCTTCTGCTCGAATATCTGCACTCCGATGAACTCCAGGCACGTCAGTCACATTTGGCGTTCGCCATCTCCCGTGCCGTAAAACGCCAGGTCTTTGCGTGGGCCTATCGCGAAAGCGGGAAAACGGGACTCCTGCGCTATTGCGACGACGAGCTGTTTGCCGCGCTAGCGACGGAGGAACCCTTCGAGCGATACGCGTTGCTGGGTCACTTCCTCCATCGTTGTGCGAGAAAAGGCCTGGTTACGGACGCCGAACTCGATCTCTTGCTTCAATTCAAACTAAACGGAACGAGCGGAGAAGAATTCGCAGACTTCAATGGAACGTCATCGAACGCCGTCCGGCAAAGGCTCAAGCGGTTGTTGGCAAAATTACGCCGCTTGGCGCAATGAATGGTGAAGACTCCGTGTCCTGACCTGCGGACAACCGGAGTCTATTTGTCGTCCCCAGAAAGTATTTTCATTTTGCCGCGACACATTTTTCTCTTCAAACGCTGAATAGGTAGATAGAGGGAAGTTCACGCGAGAAACCCCTTCGCCGCTCGGTGGCGTCAAGCCGCAACGGGCGAGTTTGTCGGCGGCAAGCCCAGCGTGTCTTCGGACCAGTGCGCTCCTTGTGTAATCACCGGCGGAGTTGGGGCGCGGGGACTTCCTTCCGTATCGCATGCTTTTGCGATGCAACACTTTCAACGAGGTCGCGCAATGAAAACACGTTGTACTGAACTTTACCGTTGGTGGTATTCCGCTCGCGTGGGGCTGGTAATTCTCATAGGCCTGTGTTTCGCCACGGCGGCTTTCGCCCAAGGGACTTCCCCGTGGGAAAACGCCGTGAACGTACTCCAGCAAGCCTTCACCAGCACCATCGCGCGCGGCCTCTCGCTCGTTGCCATTGTGGTAGCCGGCCTCACCTTCGCCTTCGGGGAAGGCGGCTCGAAGCGCGTGCTTGCCGGCGTGCTCTTCGGCGTCGGCATGGCTATCGCCGCGGTGAATTTCCTGTCGTGGCTCTTCCCTAACAGCTGAACGCGTTTGTCCCTTGGAGAGAACGCCATGCCAGAAGCGAGACGAATCAACCGCGTGCATCGGTCGCTCTCTCGGCCGCTGACCATCCTCGGGGCCGAGCGAAAACTGTTTTTCTTCGCCATGTGCCTTGGCGCTGCAACCTTCAATCTGCTCAACAGTTTGTTCGGCGGATTACTGATGTTTTTGTTGCTCTACCTCCTGGCGCGCTGGGCCACGCGCACCGACCCGCAGATTCTGCGATTCCTGCTGACGGCTGCACGACTCCGCCCGGAGTACGACCCGATGAAATTCATCCCGATTGCAATCCGAAAGGATAGCCATGCTTAGGCTTGGTCGGATCTTCAAGAACTACACCGAGACCGGGTCGCTCAGCGAGCAGATCAATCTCTATGGCTTCGTTGGCCCGCACGTTTTTCTCACCAAAACCGGAGAGGTGGGCATCATCCTCAAGGTCCGCGGAGTGGACTACGAGGGTCTCGATGGCGCCGCAGTTGACGGTTTTACGAAGCGGCTGGAATCCGCGTTGAAGTTGTTCGATGAAAACTACCGCGTCTACCAGTACCTCTTCAAGCGGAACAACGAGACCATTCCGTACAAGCTTTACGCCAACCCCATCGTAGACGCCGCGATCAAGAATCGCATTTCCTACCTGGGCAGCAAGGCCGACAAACTCTTTACCCTCTCGGTCTATTACGTGGTCCTCTATCAGGGATCTCAGCCCTCGGCCAAGCTCGGAACGGCGCTCGCCGAGTTTCCTCGCAATCCGAAAAAGGCCTGGTCGGATTTACGAAGGCATTTTTCCGGTCAGAAGCAGACCGTCGTTCTCGGCAAACACCTTGAAGATGCGCAGGCGACGCTGCTGCAGAAGGCCCGCAGCTTCATTCTTCAAGTCAGCGATTTCGTTGGTGTTTCGGTGCTCGACAAACAGGAAGCCTTCCGGGTTCTCAAACGAACGCTCAATTTTCATCCCGATAAACTCGAACTCGCCAAACTCAAGTACGACACCTTCCTCGATTACTACCTCCCCGAGTCTCCGATTGAATGCCACCGTGGCCATCTCCGCGTGGACGATTATTACGTCAAGGTCCTGACCCTCAAGGAGCCCTCCGCGCAGAGCTTTCCGCTCGTTTTCAAACGCCTTCTCGAAGTCGAAGCCAGCTATTACGTGGTGACGGACTGGAAAAAACAGGATTCCGGAAAGATGCGGGGGATCATTCAGTCCAAGCGCCGCCATTTTCACAACACCAAGCGATCGTTCGCGAGCCAAGTCAGCATGAACGACGGCGCCCCGCAGGATGTCCTGCTCGACGATTCCAGAGAATCCCAGGTCAAAGAACTCGGCGAAGGCCTTAAGGAGATCGAACTGCACGGCAACTACTTCGGTGAGTTCTCCCTGACCGTGGTGATTTACGACCTCGATATGGCCAGGGTGGACCGGGCGTGCGCGGATTTCTACAAGGTGTTCAGCGTCCACGACGCCCAGCTCTATGAGGAAAGATACAATCTGCTGAACGCTTTTCTCGCCGCGGTTCCCGGCAACCACGTCTTCAACCTGCGTTCCCTGTTTCTGCTCAACACCAACTATGCGGACTTCTCGTTTCTCTTCACCGTGCACTGTGGCGAGCCTCAGAACCGTCATCTCCGCCAGGAGTACCTCGCCGTCCTCGAAACCAATCACCATACCCCGTACTTCCTGAATCTCCATTACCGCGACGTGGCCCACACTATGATTCTTGGCCGGACCGGTGCCGGAAAATCGTTCCTTCTGAATTTCCTCATCACCAATCTGCAAAAGTACGCCCCGCATACCTTCATCTTCGAT
>JBEKVU010000436.1:0-3902 GCA_049513775.1 Candidatus Acidiferrum sp. | reverse complement strand
CTTTCCGGCATGACCGGAACGGCGGAAACCGAAGCGGCGGAGTTTGGGAAGATTTACAACCTGGACGTGGTGATGATTCCCACGAACCGGACGCTGATTCGCAAAGAGTATCCTGACGTGGTGTACCGCACGGAGCGGGAAAAGTTCGAAGCGGTGGTCAACGGGATTTTGCAGGAGGATGATTCGCTGGCGAACGGGATTCGGCAGTATCACGAACGCGGGCAACCGGTGCTGGTGGGCACGATTTCGATTGAGAAGTCCGAGAAAATCGCCGAGCTGTTGAAGGAACACGGCATTCCGCATCAAGTGTTGAACGCCAAGCAGCACGAGCGCGAATCGGGAGTGGTGGCGCAGGCGGGGCGCAAGGGCGCGGTCACCGTGGCCACCAACATGGCGGGCCGCGGCACGGACATTTTGCTCGGCGGAAATCCCGAGCAAATGACGCGCGATTATTTTCTGAAGAAGCGTTTGGCGCTGCCGTACGCGGCGGCTCCCGCGGTGATTGGCGAGGGAGCTGCGGCGGCGGACGCGCCCGCCGTCGTGCCCATGGTGCTCTTTCAGCACGAAGGGAAAATTTTTCAGGTGCCGTCCGACCAATGGAAGCCGATTTACGAGGATTTCGCGGCGCAATGCAAAGCGGAGCACGACGAAGTAGTCGAATTGGGCGGGCTGCACATTTTGGGCACGGAGCGCCACGAAGCGCGGCGCATTGATAATCAATTGCGCGGACGCGCGGGGCGGCAAGGCGACCCCGGTTCTTCGCGATTCTTTTTATCGTTGGAAGACGATTTGATGCGCATCTTCGGCGGCGAACGCATCAAGGCGCTGATGTTCCGCTTTGGCATGACGGAAGGAGTGCCTATTGAGTCTGGCATGATTTCGAAGCGCATCGAAGGCTCGCAAAAGGCCGTCGAAGCGCAGAACTTCGATGCCCGGAAACACTTGCTTGAGTACGACGACGTGATGAACAAGCAGCGCGAGACGATTTATGGGATTCGCCGCTCCGCGCTCGAAGGAAAAGACCAGCGTGACTACGTTTTGAGCGTTGGGGAAGAAGTGGCGCGCGAGTTGGTGGAGACGTTCTGCCCGCGCGAGCAGCACCCGGACCAATGGAATGGCACGCAATTTCTGGCGGAGACGAACGCACAGTTTGGCGTGGACGTGAAGGTGGCCGGCGCCGATCCTGATACTCTGGCGCACGACGAACTCGCCGACAAAACCGTGGAAGCCATCACCCATCGTTACGAGGAAAAAGAAAAACAGTTTGGCGCGGAATTGATGCGCTGGCTGGAGCGCCGCATCATTCTGGATGTGGTGGATGCGCAATGGAAAGATCACTTGCTGTCGCTCGATCACTTGAAGGAAGCGATTGGACTGCGCGGATACGGGCAGAAAGATCCGCTGGTAGAGTTTAAAAAAGAAGCGTTCACCATGTTTGAAGACATGATGGCGCGGATCGACAACGAGACGGTGCGCTACTTGTTTCATATTCAGGTGCAGCGCGGCGATGAGCCACCTCAGCCGGTCCCGGTTGGGCCATCTGACGGTCCGCAGCCACCACAGCCGCCGACGATTCGTTTGCAGGCACGGCCGCAACCTCCGACAGCGCAGCAGGCGCAAGCCGCCGCCGGAATTTCTGGGCAGAACGTTTCATCGTCTGGGCTGCCGGCGCCGGCGCAAAGAATTGGCGCTGCGGCTGCCGCCCGCGGAGATGCCCCGTCCAGCACGCCGCAACATTTGCCGGCGTTTGCCAAGGAGATGGAACGGCGCCAGCAGCGCCAGCAGCAGGAATTGAAGTATCAGACGGGGCAAGGACAGGCGGAAGCGCCCAAGCCGGTGAAGGCCGGGGCGAAAGTCGGACGCAACGATTTGTGTCCGTGCGGCTCCGGCAAGAAATACAAAAAATGCCACGGGGCGAACGCTTAGAACGCTAGCAATTCCCTCGAACCAAACCGAAGAAGGATTATTCGCTTTATCCGGAGTGACAGATTTTCTTTCGCCGAACAGAAATCGAGAAAAAAACTATGCCGCCAGCACCGCAGCAACAACCTGAACGTCATCCGATTCCTGGAGTGAAAAATCTCGTCGCTGTAGCCAGCGGGAAGGGCGGCGTGGGAAAAACCACGGTGGCCGTAAACCTGGCCATTGCGCTCGCGAAATTCGGCCACAAAGTTGGATTAATGGACGCCGATGTGTATGGACCCAACGTGCCGATTATGCTGGGTACGCTCGAGCAGCCGAAAGCGACGGCGGAGCACCGGATTTTTCCAGTGGATGCGCTCGGCGTGAAGATGATTTCCATGGGCTTGCTGAATCCAGGAGACAAGCCGATGGTCTGGCGCGGGCCGATGCTGCACAGCGTGATCACGCAATTTTTGCGCAGCGTCGAATGGGGCGAGCTGGATTATCTGATTATCGATTTGCCACCTGGGACGGGCGATGTGCAGCTCACGTTGATTCAGACGGTGGCGGTCACCGGCGCGGTGGTGGTGACTACACCTTCGACGGTGGCGCTGGCCGACGTGCGCAAGGCCATCGAAATGTTCCGCCAGGTGAATGTGGAAGTTTTGGGCGTGGTGGAAAACATGAGCACGTTTTCGTGTCCGCACTGTGCGCAGCCCATCGATATTTTTGGGCACGGCGATGGCGCGAAGACCGCGCTGGAGTATGGTGTTCCGGTGCTCGGCGAGATTGAGATCGATCCGCGCATTCGCGTGGGCGGCGATGTGGGCAAGCCGGTGACTTCGTTGGGCGAAGGCGCAGCAGCCGCGAAGAGTCTTTTTACCTTGGCGCACGCGGTGGTGAAGCGCGTTGATGAAGTGCGGCCTATGTCCGGCGGGCCTTCCGTGCAGATCGACTGAAAGTTCCTAATACAACAACCGATACGATAAATTCATTCGTTCGTTGTATCCTCGCTGCTCACGCGCGGGAGACTTTCCCGCTGCGGATGGCGTAGATTCCGGCGAGGTCTCGTGATGACCGAAGATGTGGCCAGCGCGACGAGCAAGATGCCTTTCGCCAGCTGCGATTCCCGCGATGCTTCAACCAAAGCGGTCAGCCGAAACAATTGGCTGGTGCTCGGCGGGTTCGCGCTGTTCACTTTTGCCATCCACCTGATTTTCTACAAGGGCTACGGTTTCTTCCGCGATGAGTTGTATTTCATTGCCTGCGGTAAACACCTGGCGCTCGGATATGTCGACCAGCCGCCGGGTGCGCCGCTGGTGGCATGGTTTTCGCAAAAAATACTGGGACCAACCCTTTTTGCCATTCGCTTCGTGCCGGTGCTGTTCGCCACTGCGCAAATCCTGCTAACGGGACTTACCGCGCGCGCCATGGGCGGCCGCACCTACGCCCAATTTCTGGCGTGCTTATGCGTGCTGGCGGCCCCGCAGTATTTTGGCAGCTACTTGAATACGGACATGTTCATGACGCTTGGATGGGTGGCTTGCGCGTGGGCGGCGGTGCGAATCTTTGCCGGCGAAAGCCAGCGGCTGTGGTTGTTGTTCGGGTTGTTTGGTGGGCTGGCGCTCGAAGGCAAACACGCCATGCTGTTTTTTCTGCTGGCGTTTCTGGCGGCGATGGTGATTTCTCCGCAGCGAAAATTGCTCTTGAGTGTGTGGCCGTGGTGTGGCGCGGCGGTCGTGGGTCTGATTGCGCTTCCGAATGCCTATTGGGAATACAAGCATCGGTTTGCGACTTTCGAACTCCTCACGAACATCGCCAGGAGCAACAAAAATCTGGTGCTCGGTCCGTGGCCGTACCTGCATTCGAACATCGAAGCGCTGGGTATGCTTACGGTTTTGGTGTGGGTGCCTGGGCTGGTCTGGTGTCTGTTTTTGCGCGATGGTAAGCGCTTTCGCGCGATTGGGTGGACGTGGATTTTTTCTTTTGCGTTGTTCGTT
>JBEKVU010000435.1:0-3907 GCA_049513775.1 Candidatus Acidiferrum sp. | reverse complement strand
CCCAGCCTCAGCCGCAAAATCCCCCGCAACCATAACAGCGAGTCGCGAGAAGCGATGGCTGTTGTTTTTTCCGGCATTTTCGCCGCGAGCCCGGCAATCAGCTAACAATTTATCAGCGCTTTGGCTGTTTGCCGACCGAGGTTCGCTGGCTGGCCGAAGGTGTTTCGGGGACGGAAGGCAGCGCAGCGGCCCCGTTCGCAGGCGGGGAAGCGTCAAAAGGCAAAAGCGTCGGGTCTTGACGGCTGCCTTTGCCCGGCGCCGCGGACTTGTTTTTCTCATAAGTGCGCTGCACTCTGCGGACGTAGGACACCGTTTCGGCGAAGGGTGGCACCCTGCCATATTGCTCAACGCGCTCCGGTCCGGCGTTGTATGCAGCCAGCGCCAGGGCCAAATCATTGCGGTAACGCTGCAGCAGGTTGCCAAGATAACGCGTCCCCGCGTCGATATTTTCCTGGGGGTCGAAGACGTTGCGCACGCCGAGCTTTGCCGCGGTCTCCGGCATCAACTGCATCAAGCCGCGCGCATTCTTCCGGGAGACAGCGCGAGGATTGAAATTCGATTCCGTGGCGATGACGCTGCTGATCAGGTCAGCGTCCACCTGGTAACGCGCGGCGGAATGTTCCACCAAATCGCGGAAGTTGGCTTTCGGTGCCGGCGGGGGCGGAGGCGGCGGAGCAAAGCTATCTTCGGGTTCAACGGAGGCTACTTGGTCCGACGGAACATCCACGAAGCCGCCGGCCATCTGCAGGTGGTAGGTGTCGCCAATCAATTGATACCCGGTCACGTTGAGCCGCTGGCCATTTTTCAGCACGATGTTGTCGGCGCGCGCACCGCAGGGTGCGAGTAGCAATGCGCCACAGCTGGCCGCCAGCCCCAGGAGCGCCTGCATTATGCGCATGAAGCCGCCGCACTCAGTGCGAAATGCTGGATAGCCGCCGCCACGCCACCTTCGTCATTGGAAGTTGTCTGATGCCAGCCAAAACACTTCAGCGCGGAAACGCCATTGCCCATGACCACGGGAATTCCCGCGTAGGTAAGCATCTCGAGATCGTTGTGATTATCGCCGATGGCCAGCACTTCTTCGCGGGCAATGCCGCGCAGTGCCGCCCACTCAGAGAGCGCCACGCCCTTGGTGGAAATTGGGTTGAGCACGTCGATCATGGCAAAATCCTTGGCTTCGTAGATCGTGGTGGCGAGAGCGTACTCCGCGGCAAATGGTGCCCCCCGTAGTAGCGTCTCGGCTTTGCGCATTTCCGCTACGGGGCCGGAAAACATCACCTGAATCGGATCTTCCGTCAGGCAAGATTCGAGCGGTTGTGCCACACCGATGAATTCGCGATTGCGCGCGTAGTAGGCATAACGCAGCGTGTCATTCGGATCGAGCACCTCGAGCATTACCTGCTTTTCACGCAGGCGATCGAAAATCAGCGCTGCGCCGTCGCGCCACGGCTCTGTCAGCCGCAAAACATTGCGTGCTGTTTCCGCGCGCAGGACATAACGCAGATGCGTCTTTCCGTCGTGCGAACGCACTAGTGCGCCGTTGTTAACGATCATGGTGATGGGCGCGTCCAGTTCGCGCGCCACGGGCATGGCGAAATCGTAACGGCGCCCGGTGACCAGCGCCACCTCAATGCCGCGGCGCGCGGCTTCCGCCACGGCCTGCCGGTTGGCCTCCGGCAGTTGCCACCGGCTGTCGAGCAACGTGCCGTCAATGTCCAAAGCAATCAGGCGGACAGCCATGCGGAGATGTTATCCCTCGCATTTATTTTACCCTGTATTGAGATGCCGTGGTGGCTCCCTGTGCCCTCCGGAACATCAGCTTCGAACAGTTTGGCTGACGTAGTACGCCACCGGCGGAAGGACGCTCGGCGGGTGACGCCCTCTAAAGGGCGTTGCTATGAAGAGCAATCTAGTGCAACCGACGTTTGGAAAAATGGGGCTGTGCTAAAATTTCGTTTCATGGCTACGCAACGGCTTTATTACAACGATTCATACGAAGAGAATTTCTCCGCCAAGGTGCTCGGTTGCGATGCGGTTCCGCCCAATGTGCGGGCCGGACTTACGCACCAGGCTTGGGCGGTGGTGCTGGATCGCACGGCGCTGTATCCCACGTCCGGCGGCCAGCCGCATGACCGCGGTAAACTGGGAGATGCGAATGTCCTGGATGTGCGCGATGAGGGCGACGAGATCGTGCACATAGTCGATCGCGAATTGCCCGCAGGCCCGGTAGTCGGCTGCGTCGATTGGCCACGCCGTTTCGACCACATGCAACAGCACACCGGCCAGCACCTGCTTTCCGCGGTGTTTGAGGATCGCGTCGCATTGCCTACGGTGTCATTCCACCTCGGCGAAGAAATTTCCACCATCGATTTGCGCGGCCCGGACCCATCGGAGAAAACTCTGGAAGGAATCGAGCGCGCGGCGAACAAAATTATCTTTGAGGATCGCGCCATCCACATCCATTACGCCACGCCGGAGCAGCTGGCGGAGCGCGGCGTACGCAAACAGGTGGAGCGTGCGGGCATGCTGCGGGCGATCGAGATTGTCGGGGCCGACTACCAGCCATGCGGCGGAACGCACGTGCGGTCGACAGGGCAGATCGGGTTGCTGCTGGTACGGCGGCTTAGCAAAGTGCGGGAGGATTGGCGCGTCGAGTTTGTGTGCGGCGGGCGGGCCGAGCACGCGGCACGCAGGGATTTTCGCCAATTGCGCGACGCCGCTCACGCGCTGCAGTGCGCTCCGCACGAGGTCCATGCCGCTGCCGAACGCCTGGTCGCGGAACGCGATGCGCACTTCGCAGCGCTGCGCGCGTCATTGCAACAACTCGCGGAGGCCGAGGCGGCGTTAGCGCTGCATTCCGGCGCTACGGTTGCGAATGACAGATTGCGGGTGGTCGAACGAGTCTTCGATGCGGTGCATCCGGATTTTCCGGGGCTGTTTGCTACAGCGCTTGCGAAGCGTGAGCGCGTCGTGGCGTTGGTCGCGGCGCGTGACACGGGGCAGATATTTTTCGCGCAGCATCCGGAGGATGGGCACGGTGATGCAGCCTCCGCATCTAGCGACATGAGCGCCCTCCTGAAGCGCGTGCTCGCGGAAGTGGGCGGCAAGGGCGGTGGCACGAAGGATTTCGCGCGCGGGAAACTGGCGGACGCTACAGCGATCAACAAAACTCTGGAACTGGCTCGGAAGCAGCTGCACTAAGACCTGTGAAATGAGTTGTTTCGCGCGAAGATGGGTGGAAAGAACTCCTCGAATACCAACTGAGCTATTCGTCGGTGAGTGAGGCGACCCTGAGTGCAGAAAATGGTGGACGTGGCCGGGATCGAACCGGCGGCCTCGTCGTTGCGAACGACGCGCTCTCCCAGCTGAGCTACACGCCCCTAAGCAGCCTCACGATATTAACATGAGGTTCAAAGACTTTCCAAACCTCGGGTCGTAGACATGTCTCGAGCGCGAACTAGGCGAACACACCCAAATCCGAAATTGACGCAGATCCTTTGTGCGGATAAACTTTTGAGGAATTGAGTCTCCGCTTAATGCGGCGACTTACAGAATTAACCTTGGAGGCGCCTGTGCGAACGACTACCAAAGTTCCCGCGGGCGGGTGTGGCTCCATGGCGAACCTCAGCTAAGCAAGCCGCACCTCCCCGCAATTCTCACGGAAAAAAACGAAGCGATGTGCTTTCAGGCGCTAACGGCAGCCGTTTGCGTTGTTGCGGCTGCGGGAGGATACCGCAGTGGCTCTTTCGCAATGGGGATGGAATTCGTATTTTGCGGCCATGTGGAACGAAACACGGTCGAATGAAACAGAGTGGAGCGAAACAGGACGGGAAGACGTAGTGCCCGCACGTATTGTGAAGCAGCAAAGGCGCTTCTGGCGAGTGGCGGGGGATTTTGGCGAACGTCT
>JBEKVU010000434.1:0-3929 GCA_049513775.1 Candidatus Acidiferrum sp. | reverse complement strand
ATAGGAGCGCGGCTAGAGGGAGAAGAACGAATCGCTTGGAGAGGTCGGACACGTGGTAGTTGCGGCCCGCTCGTCCGCCGGTTCCAGTTCGAGTGGGGCGCGAGTGGCGCGAACTATCCGATATAGGTGGGTCAGCGTCAAGTGAATTGTTGGTGAGGAAGGAATTAACGAGGAGAGCCCACGGGGCTTGCTGTCAGCACAAAAAGTGGTGGCCGGATGCCTGAGCGATGCATCTGAAGGGTTCTGTGCCCGCGCCGCCCGGGAGCCGTCGTTTCTCCGTAATTCTACAACGAGCGTCCGGACTCTTTGGATGTAGGCCGGGGGCGATGGTAAGCTTGCGGTCCGTTTGAGATTTGTGAGGCCAGAGAAAGTTTCGCGCGTGAAATTTCCTGAGGTTGCCAGGACGAACTTTGATGGAACCCAATTTGAGCAGCACAGATGACACGCGAATTGGCACGAATGCTGTCGCGCAGCCGGTGGCCGCGTTACTTACCCGTGCCGCGATTTTCCTGGTGGTGGCGCTAAAGCCCGGATCGGAGAATCGTGCAACAGTGCGGTCGTTGTGCGGAGACCTCTCCGCGCTGCTGCGCGCGGTGGAGTTTCGCGATCTCGAGGGCGGACTCTCTTGTGTAATGGGCATCGGATCCGAGGCGTGGGACCGGCTGTTCGGGTCGCCTCGGCCGGCGGAGCTGCATGCTTTTCGGGAGTTTCGTAGCGGCACGCGGCACGCGTTGTCCACTCCCGGTGATTTGCTGTTCCATATTCGCGCGAAACGCATGGATTTATGCTTCGAACTCGCGACGCAGATTATGGCGCGCATTGGCGATGCCGTTTCCCCGGTCGATGAGGTGCCAGGATTCCGCTACTTCGATGACCGCGATCTCATCGGGTTCGTCGACGGGACGGAGAATCCGCGAGGGCAGGCGGCGATCGACGCAGTGCTGGTCGGAGCGGAGGACGCGGCGTTCGCTGGCGGCAGCTACGTGATCGTGCAGAAATATCTGCACGACGTTAGCGCGTGGAACGCGCTATCCACGGAAGCGCAGGAACGCATTATCGGGCGCAAGAAGCTTTCAGACATTGAGCTCGACGATGCGGTGAAGCCCACCTCGGCGCACAGCGCGCTGACGACGATTGTCGAGGATGGGAAAGAGATTAAGATCCTGCGGGACAACATGCCTTTCGGGCGGCCGGGGTACGGAGAGTTTGGCACCTATTTCATTGGCTACAGCCGGTCGCCGCGCACGATCGAGCAGATGCTGGAGAATATGTTTATCGGCCGGCCGCCCGGCAACTACGACCGGCTGCTGGATTTTAGCCACGCGGTGACGGGGAATTTGTTCTTCGTGCCGACGGCGACATTTCTTGAGGACGTGACGGAAGACGCGCCCGCGGATGCCGAGCCATCCGTTGAACCATCCGTCGCGCCGGCAGCCGACGAAGCAGCTTCAACCGTGCCGCGAGAGAACGACGGTTCGCTGGGCATTGGTTCCCTTAAAGGAGACATCCAAAATGAATAATCTCCATCGCGAGTTAGCGCCCATTTCTGATGCGGCGTGGGCCGAGATTCATGAAGAGACATCACGCACGCTGAAGCGGTATCTCGCGGGTCGGCGGGTGGTCGACGTGGAGGGACCGGCGGGCTCAGTTCTTTCTGCCGTGGGCACCGGCCACTTGCGGACGATCGACGCTCCGGGAGAGGGAATTCTCGCGCAGCAACGCGAGGTGAAGGCGATTGTCGAGCTACGCGTTCCGTTCGAACTGCAACGCCAGGCGATTGATGATGTGGATCGCGGCGCGAACGATTCGGATTGGCAACCGGCGAAGGACGCTGCGCGAAAGATCGCGTTTGCCGAAGACCAAGTTGTTTTCGAGGGCTACGATGCTGCCGGCATCGGGGGGATTCGGCAGGGCACGAGCAATCCAGTGATGACGCTACCGAGCGATGTGCGCCAGTATCCGGACGCCATTGCGCAGGCATTGACCCAGTTGCGGCTGGTTGGCGTGAATGGCCCTTACGCGGTGCTGCTCGGCGCCGATGCGTACACCTTGCTCGCGGAGACGAGCGATCACGGTTATCCGGTGCTGGACCACGTCAAGCGGCTGGTGAAAGATCAAATCATCTGGGCGCCAGCGATCGCGGGAGCGTTTGTGCTGACCACGCGCGGCGGGGATTTTGCTTTGCATCTCGGGCAGGATGTTTCCATCGGGTATCTGAGCCACACCGATACGACGGTCCGGCTGTATCTGCAAGAGTCGTTCACGTTCCTCTTCCTCACCGGTGAAGCTGCCGTTTCGCTCGCGCCTCCGGCGAAAACGTAAACCAAAACAGATCATCTGCTACGCGGTGCGGTCCCGCGCTGGTGACATCGATGCGGCACCGCTGGCGTCAAGCGTTTTTCTGGAATTGCGCCTTGTCCATGGCACGGCGGATTTCGGGGTTGCTCATGAAGTGCTCCCAGACGAAGCCGGTGCGCGCGTTTTCGGCCATAACGATTGTGATTCCGGCGTCGATGCCGATCACGTCGGGGCTGGCCCAATTGGTTAGGGGATTGAAGGCGTCAACGAAGCCGTAGGTGGTCCAGGCGTTTTGCGCATATTTATCGCGGATGGTTTCAAGGACCCGCAGGGTTTCTTGCGGAAGAAAGGGCAGTGAGCCCGCTGACGCGCAAGGAACGACACTGCCGTCTGGATGACCGATGAGTGGCGGGCCGCCCCAGCCGGTGTAACCCTTTTGCGAGTCGCTTGCAGTGATGCCCCAGAGATCTTCGGTGTAGTCGGGGAATTGGCGGGACATTTCCAGGCACCAAATTTTGTGGACTTCGGTGGCGATGGCGGAATTCGTGAAGTAGTCGGCGTACTTGTCGTGGCGGCCGCGGAAGTCAAACCAGGCGTGCGAATACTGGTGGACGAAAATCGGAGCGAAGGAGCCGATGTAGCGGATGCCGTTGAATTCGAAGTGCGGGCGGATCCAAGCGTCCCAAGCGGAAGCGGGGAGGGCTCTGGTGTTGGCGCCCATGGCGAGCAGATAGAGCATCATCAGTTCGCTGTAGTGGGCCCAGCGGGTTTTGATGTAGCCGGTTTCCGGGGTCCAGCCCATGGAGAGGGTCTGCGCTTGGTCAGGGGCGTCGTGCAGAAACCAGGCAAAATCCGCGCGATCGTAGAGCGAGGTTACTAGCTTGTTTACTTCCTCGTTGTGGGAGAAGTAGGCGCGGCAGGTGAGCGCGCCGCAGAGGAAGATGGCGGTGTCTATGGTGGAGACTTCGGATTTGAAGATGCGCTCGCCGGTGTCCATCTTGAGGAAGTGGTAGAAGAAGCCGTGTTCGTGGGGGAGTTTTTCGGCGGCGAAGTGCAGGGTGGTTAGGACGCGGGAGAGGATGGCGTCGCGCGGTTGCCACTGGCGCTCGGCGGCGATGCACACCGCGGTGAGGCCGAAGCCGGTGGCGGCGATGCTGGCGACGTTGCGGGCGTCTTGTTGGCGGGCGAGGCTGCGGTCTTTGATTAGGCCGGTGGTTGGGTCGGCGGAATCCCAGAAAAATTGAAAAGTGGTGCGCTCGATTTCTTCGAGGAAGGCGTCTTCCTTGGGGGTGAAGCGGTAGCGCGTGGCGGCGCTCGTGGTGGATGACGGCGGGGGATTGATGGTGAGCGGCGAGGCGGCGGGCGTGGGTGGCGGAGCATTGGTTGGCCATTGCGGCAACGCACGGGCGAAGAGTGGGTAGCGGGGTAAGGCCAGGGCGGTGCCGGCGAAGAGGGCGTCGCGGAGCCAGTTCCGGCGGGAAAGGGGGTGTGGGGGGCGCGCGAATCCTGGCAGTAAATCGTTTTTTTTCTGTGTCATCGGGCTGGAGCGGCGCGATTTATCCTATGAGTTTAGGCAGGCTGCGACGCAAAGGGCAAGGATTTTGCGAGTGAACCGGTCGCCATTGTGCCAC
>JBEKVU010000433.1:0-3959 GCA_049513775.1 Candidatus Acidiferrum sp. | reverse complement strand
GACGGAAGCGTTTCGCATGGGCCTGGCAAATCAGATCTTGCCGCAGGCGACGTTTGCCGAAGCGGTGCAGAAGTATGCGGCGGAGATTGCTTCGACGGTAAGTCCGCGCTCGCTGCGCGTGATGAAGCGGCAGGTTTACGATGCCATGTTCCAGACGCTGGCGGAATCGTTTGAATCGGCCGAACGCGAAATGCTGGAAAGCTTGAAGTGCGACGATTTTAAGGAAGGCGTTGCCCATTTCCTCGAGAAGCGTGCGCCTGTCTTCACCGGAAAATAGTCGCGGTTATGCGCGCCAAGCCGGCCGCCGCAATTTCAGAACATCGAAGGTCAAACCTATGCATTTTGCACTGAGCGCCAAGACCAGGGAATTTCAAGAGCGGTTGCAGCGCTTCATGGATGCGCACATCTATCCGAACGAAGAGCGCTTCGACGACGAGGTGGAAAAGGATCGCTGGAAGCCCACACGCATCGTCGAAGAGCTGAAGGTACAGGCGCGCGCCGAAGGCTTGTGGAATTTATTTTTGCCGGCGGATGAACACGGCGCGGGCTTGAGCAACCTCGAGTACGCGCCGCTGTGCGAAATCATGGGGCGGAGCCACATGGCGCCGGAAGTGTTTAATTGCTCTGCGCCGGACACCGGGAACATGGAAGTGCTGGCGCGCTACGGCACGGCCGAACAGAAAGAGAAATGGCTGAAGCCGCTACTGGCCGGGGAGATTCGCTCGTGCTTTGCGATGACCGAGCCGGATGTGGCGTCTTCGGATGCCACGAATATTTCCACGCGCATTGCGCGCGATGGTGATTCTTATGTCATCGACGGCAAGAAGTGGTGGTCCTCCGGCGCGGGCGATCCGCGCTGCACAATCTCCATCTTGATGGGCAAAACCGATGCTGCAGCGGCGACCCACAAGCAGCAATCGATGATTCTGGTGCCGCTGGATACGCCGGGCGTGAAGATTGTGCGACTGCTCACGGTGTTCGGCTACGACCACGCACCGCACGGACACGCGGAAATTCATTTTGAAAGGGTGCGCGTTCCCGCGACGAATATGCTGCTTGGCGAAGGGCGCGGATTTGAGATTGCGCAGGGCCGGCTGGGTCCTGGGCGTATTCACCATTGCATGCGGTGTATTGGAGTGGCGGAACGTGCGCTGGAGAGTATGTGCAAGCGGGTCCACGCGCGCGTCGCGTTCGGAAAAACTTTGGCGGAGCAGGGCACGATTCGCGCGGACATTGCCGCTTCGCGCATGGAGATCGAGCAGGCGCGGCTGCTGACGTTGAAGGCCGCGTACATGATGGACACGGTGGGCAACAAAGAGGCCCGCGCGGAAATCGCCATGATCAAAGTGGTGGCGCCGAACGTGGCGTTGCGCGTGATCGATCGGGCGATTCAGGCGCACGGCGGAGCGGGAGTTTCGCAGGATACGTTTTTGGCTAGTTCCTGGGCGATGGTGCGAACATTGCGTTTGGCGGATGGGCCGGATGAAGTGCATGTGGAGTCCATCGCGAAAGTTGAGTTGGGCAAGAGCAAGAAGGCGGCTGCAGCTTCCAGCTAATGTTTGTACCGGTTCGGCCTGGGCGCTTTTCTCGGCCAGATAAGCGCACGTTAAATTTCAGGGCCGCAAGAAACAGTCTTGCCACAGTTTGGAATCCGAATGCCGCCTTTAGTAGTCGCGAATCCGCGAGACCTGAAAGAATTTGTTGGGCGCGAGATTGGTGTGTCCGAGTGGTTGCGCGTTACGCAGGAACGGATTGCGCAGTTTGCCGAGGCTACCGAGGACCGGCAGTGGATTCATCTGGATCGCGAGCGGGCGGCCGCGGAGTCTCCTTATGGCACGACCATTGCGCATGGATTTCTGACGCTGTCGCTGGTGAGCCACTTTATTAAGGATGTGGTGGCGGTTGAGGGCGGCCTGCGCTTCGCGGTGAACTACGGCCTAAATCGTGTGCGGTTTCCGGCTCCCGTCAAGGTGGATGCGCGGATCCGGGCACGGGTGACGCTGGCGGCGCTGAAGGAAGTTGGGGATGCCGTCGAAGCGACGTTTTCTGTGAACATCGAAAGTGCAGGTGGCGAGAAGCCGAACTGTGTTGCTGAGTGGATTGTTCGGTATTACCTCTGACCGTCCGCAGCGGGTCTTGAGCGGCCGGATTTTCGACGCTGCCTTTTGGTCAGATTTGGTTGGTTTGCGCGGTGTGGAGAGAGGCGCGGAGGAGGGCGGTGACGCGGACGGGGAGGGTGGCGAAGCGGGGGTCTTGGGTTAGGCCCTGCTGGTAGCGGTAGAAAATTTGTTGCACGATTACGGCTAGTTTGAAGCGGGCGAAGGCCAGGTAGAAAGCGATTTGGGAAAGATCGGCGGCGGTGTTTTTTGCGTAGTGCTGGGCGACTTCGGCGCGGGTCAGGCTGCCGGGTTGCGTGGTTACGTCCGAGAGATTTTGTTTTAGTTCTTCGGGATCGATGGGATCGACCCAATAGGCGAGCGTGGTGGCGAGGTCGGTGAGGGAGTCGCCGATGGTGCACATTTCCCAATCGAGCACGCCGATGATCCGGGTGAGGTCGTCGAAGTCGAGGATGACATTGTCAAATTTGTAGTCGTTGTGAATCAGGGAGACGGATTGGGTGACGGGAAGATGCTCCTGCATCCACTGGGAGATTTTTTCCACTTCGGGATAGTCGTGAGTCTTGGAGCCGTGGTAGCGCTCGATCCAGCCGCGGACCTGGCGTTCGAGATAGCCTTGCGGTCTGCCTAAATCAGCGAGACCGGCGGCGGTGTAGTCGACGTGGTGGAGGCGAATGAGATTGTTGATGAAGGATTCGTTGAGCTCGCGGGCTTTTCCTGGCGGCAGATCGATTTCCGGCGGGAGATGCTTGCGAAGGATGACGCCGTGGATGGGCTGCATGACGTAGAACGGAGCGCCGAGGATGGAATCGTCATCGCAGTAGAAGAGGACTTCGGGGGCGGGCGGGTAAACGGCGTGGAGTTTTGCGAGCACACGAAATTCGCGGCTCATATCGTGGGCCGATTTCACCTTGCTGCCGAAGGGCGGGCGGCGCAGAACCAACTCCCTTTCGCCGAGGCGCAGCGCGTAGGTGAGATTGGAATGGCCGCTGGGGTATTGGCGGATTTGGAGCTGGGCGGTCTGGCTGAGAAATTTTTCGCGGAGGTAGGGTTCCAGATTGGCGGCGTTCAGTTCTTCGCCGGGGCGGATCTTGGTGGGCTGGTCGAGCAAGGTGAACAGACTCATAGGAGCATTTCTCTCTAACGATGCGTGAGCATCGCGGGATCGTCAAGATGGGCGTGCACGTTGAAGCTGCTGAGCGTGAAACGATCGGCGGAGTAGAGAAATTCGCTCCAGGAACAGTTGCGGGACATCCAACTGACTTGCAGGGTTTTCTCCGAAGAGAGATTTAGCGCGCGCTGCATGGCTACGGCGATGGGGCCGCCGGAGGAGAAGATGGCGACGCGTTCGCTGGGTGCGCCGGAGGAAAGGAATTTGCTGAGGCCGGAATTTACGCGGGAGCAGAAGTCGAGCCAAGACTCGACGTTCGGAGGCGCGAGTTCGCCGCGGACCCATTTCGAGATTACGGCTTCAAAGAGTTTCTGGAAGGAGGAGCGCTTTGCTTGGCGCTCGGCCGCGGCTTCAAAGGCGGCGTGGAGGTCGCGGATGTTTTGGTCGGTTTCGAGTAACGCGGGGAGGCTGCCACGGAGGACTTCTTCGCCTTGGTATTCGTCGAATTCGGGGAGGGTTGCGGGTTCGGGGAAGGTTAGGTTGGCATTGGCGTAGGCTTGGCGGACCAGGTCGACGGTTTCTTTGTGGCGGAGGCAGGGGCCTTGGCAGGCGCGATCGAAGAGTTGCTTTCGGCTGGCCCAGTATTCACCTAGATTGACGGCTTGGGATTCACCTAGGGGGGAGAGTTTGTCGTAGTTTTCTGAGAGGAAAGAGGCTTGGGCGTGGCGGAT
>JBEKVU010000432.1:0-3960 GCA_049513775.1 Candidatus Acidiferrum sp. | reverse complement strand
TGGACGCGTAAGGGACGCAAGTCGGTGACCATGTGGCGCAGCTCGGCGCCCTCATTGCGCACGGTTTGCTGCAGGTTGGCGAGGCCGCTGATGGCTTGGTCCGGGGTTGTGGGGACGCGGCGGCGCAGCACGTCCAGCTGAATTTCCACGCTCAGCAGCGTTTGCAGGATGCCATCGTGCAAATCGCGGGAAATACGGCTGCGCTCGGCTTCGATGGCGCGGGCGCGCAAATGACGCAGCAGGAAGATGTTTTCAAGCGACGGGCTGACATGGAAGGCGATGCGCTCGAGCCAGGCAAGGTCGGCCTTTTCAAACGGCTTGTTGCCCTTGCGGCCGTTGAGCAGGAAGAAGCGGCCGACCGGAGCTCCGGCCTGGTCAAAGGCCACGGTCATCAACGAACGAATTTTCATCTCGGATTGCGTGGGCCCCGGGATGCGCGGGAGGTTTTTCAGCGGCCGGCCGTCGCGGCGGTCCCAGCCAAAGCCAGAGCCGGGGCCGACCAGGCTGTTCCAGCACAGCGTAGCTTCGAGGTCGTCCAGCAGGAAACCGTCGGTGCGCGAAAGCGGCAGGGTGTCTGGGACTAGGCGCTCGCTCTCGCCGGTGCGCAATCGCCAAAGGAAGATGCGCTCGAGATCCGCATCGCGATAGAGCAGCATGGCTTCGTCGGCAGAAAAGGCCACGGCCAATTCTTCGAGGAGCAGGCGCAACGATTCGGCCAGTCCTTGCTCCACGTTCATGGTGCTGGTGATACGCGAGAAAAAAGCGTTCTCCACGGCGTATCGCCGGCTGACGTCACCGAGAAAGGCCAGGCCCGCGCCTCCCGCGAATGTGCCACCCGTGATGGCCAGCCAGGAGATTACGCGCATGAGGTGGATTTCGCCGTTGCCCGCCGTAAACAACACCAATCCCAGCGCCAAAAGACCCGCTACCGGCAAAGCGCCGTCGAGCCCCCAACGGACCCCCGCTGCGTAACAAACAAATAGGTAGGGGAACCACACCGGAACGGACAATGGGCTGAGAAACAGGAAAAATCCCAGCGCCAGAATGTCGCAGGCCAACGGCAAGTGCCAGCCGCGATTGCGCAAGAGGCTTTCGATGCGCAGTACCACCAGCGAGAGAAGCAGATAGGTGATTAGAAAAGAGACGGAGCGTTGCAGCTCGCGCGAAGGAGCAAGCTCAAACAGCGCGAGTATCGC
The DNA here is from genome assembly GCA_049513775.1 of Candidatus Acidiferrum sp. Classification (GTDB taxonomy): domain Bacteria; phylum Acidobacteriota; class Terriglobia; order Acidiferrales; family UBA7541; genus Acidiferrum. The sequence goes on along the minus strand of JBEKVU010000432.1, from coordinate 2,764 downwards.
CAAAACAATAATGATCGGCCGCGCGTAAACAATTTGGCGCTCGAAATAATGCTGGTCGGTCGGATGGGGAGTCATGCGCGCAGATGCTTTCGCCTTAGTCTAGCAAGGGGGCGGTGGCGGACAGTACGGCGATTTGTCCGGGGGTTACGTCGTGGTGCTCTAGATGCCACGAGTTAATGATTTAGGCAACAGAACGGTTTCGTAGAGGGCTCGGTTCACACACGCTGTGCAGCGTGCCCAGCTCAGGCGCCTTGTTCGCGAACCTCGTCACGCACTTCGTCGCTGACCACCGTGAAGCGGGTCAACTCCGCAAAACCGAAGGATGTGGTAATGGCCACATCGGCGGCGTCACGGCCCACGCCCATGAGCACGCGGCCGATGCGTGGCATATTGTGGCGGGCATCGAAGGTCCACCAACGGCCGCTCAGAAACACTTCGAACCAGGCGCTGAAATCCATGGGCGCCGGCGGAACGTAAATGCCGATGTCGCCGAGGTACCCGGTGGCGTAGCGCGCGGGAATATTCATGCAGCGGCAAAACGTGATGGCCAAATGCTGAAAATCGCGGCACACCCCGGTGCGTTCGGTGTACACGTCCAGCGCCGTCTTTGTGGCGCGGGCAAAGTGGTAGCCAAACTGCACCTTGCTGTACACCCAATTCACGATGGCCTGCACTCGGCCCCAGCCCGGCGCGGTGTTGGCGAACAGATCGGTAGCGATGTGCGAAAGGCGGTCGACTTCGCAATAGCGGCTGCTCATTAGGTAAATCAAATTCTCGACGGGCAGCTCTTCGACGGGATGCTGTGTGGCGTAATAATCGATGGGATCGGGCTGACCGGAATCTTCGATCAGCGTGGAATTCCACAAGCGTACGCGGCCTTGGGGAGCGAGAAATCGTGTACACAGATTCCCAAAGCGGTCGGGAAACGTGTCGGCGTTGACGCTCGGCTCGACGCGGAGCTGGTCGGGCTCGCGCAGATCCGCGGCGCGAGAGGGGTGCACGCGCAGCATAGCCACGATGGCTACTGGCTGCGTAATCTGAAACTCAATGTCGTAACCGAGGCGAATTAGCATGCCTGCATTGGATGCATACGTACCGGGGAACGAGGCGATTGTAGCCCTTCTCGCGGGTACGCCAAGGGAAATCGGCATGCAAAATCTGCGTGCATTGCATCGCCAATGCAACGCGGGTAGCATGGGGCGCGCATTCAAGCGTACCGTTTGCGAAAGAGGCCTCCGTGTACAAATACCTGGTTTTGCTTTTCGCCGTGCTCGCGATTTTCAACGTGAAATCAACTCGCGCGGACGGTGCTCGAACGAATGATGCTCCACTCAAGGTAGCCATCATCGGCCTGGTGCACGGGCATGTCGACGGCTTTCTGAAAGCCAGCTTGCTCACGCCGGCCGGCGGGCTGCTCGAACGCTCGGATGTTCAACTGGTCGGTATCGTCGAGCCCCGCAAGGATCTTTTTGACTCCTACGCCGCGAAGTATCACCTGCCCGCGAGCCTGTATTTCCAGAGCATTCAGGAGATGGTGGCGCAAGCGCACCCGCAGGCGGTGCTGGTCTTCACGCCCACGAGCGACCATCGCCGGGTGGTCGAAGAGTGCGCCAAGCTGGGCGTTCACGTGATGATGGAAAAGCCCATGACCGTTTCCTACAAGGACGCCCTGGCCATGCAAGACGCGGCGCAGCGCGGCAAGATTCACGTGCTCGTGAACCTCGAGACCTCCTGGTACACCAGCAATGCGGAGGCGTTCCGCTTGCAAAAGAGCGGCGCGCTCGGAGCGGTGGTGAAGACCGTGATTCGCGACGGCCACGAAGGACCGAAACTGATCGGCGTCCAGCCCGAGTTTCTATCGTGGCTGACGGATCCCAAGCTGAACGGCGCTGGCGCGCTTTATGATTTTGGCTGTTACGGCGCGAACCTGATGACCGCCCTGATGGACGGCGAAGCTCCGCTCTCGGTCTCCGCGATCACCAAACAACTGCAACCGAAGCTGTATCCCGATGTGGATGACGAAGCGGACATCCTTCTGAATTACAAGAATGCGGTTTCGATCGTGCAGGCGTCGTGGAACTGGCCGTTCGGCGTGAAGCAGATGGATCTTTACGGGGCCACCGGCTACGCCAAGGCCATCGGCCCGAAGCGCATGGAAGTGCGCAAACACGGCGAACCTGAAGGGCAAATCATGGATGGCCCAGCGCTCGCCGCCCCGTATGACGATCCACTGCACTATCTGGCAGCGGTGCTGCGCGGCGAGATTGAAGAAGACAATAGCGTCTCTTCGCTGCAGACCAATGTAACGGTAAGCGAGATTCTTGACGCAGCCCGCCAATCCGCCAAGACAGGCAAAACCATCACCCTGCCCCTACCAAAGTAACCCTGGGCAAGGTAAGGGCGCTCTTGCATTGCGTTGCTTTGCTTCAGGAGCTCCAGCCGAATCCAAGCGCACCCAGAGATCTCACGCCAGGTCACTGCCACTTTTCCGCACCCGCAAAGTAGCGTAAACTGTGGTCCTGTGGTGGGAGTAGCTCAGCTGGTAGAGCGTCGGTCTGTGGCACCGAATGTCGCGGGTTCAATCCCCGTCTCCCACCCCAACTTGATTTTTTTCCACTTCACTTTCAAATCTCATGCTGTCGTAGTCTTCCGGCCCGTCGCTATCTGCCCCGCCTTCAACGAAATGCAGCATCAGCCGTTCAAACAACAGACTATTTTTCTGGTTCAAAAACGGGTCAATCACGTCCGGCTCAAAGTACAAATG
>JBEKVU010000431.1:0-3999 GCA_049513775.1 Candidatus Acidiferrum sp. | reverse complement strand
TGCTGATTCGACTATCATAAAGGTTACGTTTAGAGTAAATCTGTGATTAGGGATCGCATAGGGATGAACCTTGAGCGGGAATAAGCGCGTGGTCGTGACTGGGGCGGGTGGATTCATCGGTGGGCACCTGGTGGCGGAGTTTCGCCGTCAGGGGAAGTGGTGCATTCGCGCGGTGGACGTGAAGCCCTTCGATGAGTGGTACCAGCGCTTTGACGACGTGGAAAATCTTTCGCTGGATTTGAATCTGCGCGAGAGCTGCGAAACCGCCGCCAAGGGCGCGGACGAAATTTACAACCTGGCCGCGAATATGGGCGGCATGGGATTTATCGAGCACAACAAAGCGTTGTGTATGCTTTCGGTGCTGATCAATACGCACATGTTGCAGGCGGGATTGGCACATGGCTGCAAGAAGTTTTTTTACTCGTCGTCGGCGTGCGTTTACAACGCGGACAAGCAGACGACGTTTGAGGCACCTTCGCTGAAAGAAGAGGACGCGTATCCGGCGATGGCCGAGGATGGCTATGGCTGGGAGAAACTGTTCTCCGAGCGTATGTGCCGGCACTTTCGCGAAGATTTTGGGATGTACACGCGCGTGGCGCGCTTTCACAACGTGTATGGGCCGTGGGGTACCTGGTTCGGCGGGCGCGAAAAGGCCCCGGCAGCGATTTGCCGCAAGGTGATTGAAGCCAAGCTCAGCGGCAAGCATGAGATCGAAATTTGGGGCTCGGGAGTGCAGACGCGCAGTTTTATGTGGTCGGATGATTGCATCAAGGGTGTGCAATTGATTATGAATTCGGACATTTTGGAGCCGATCAATCTGGGCTCCACCGAAGCGGTGAGCATCAATCAGCTGGTGGACATTGTGGAGGACATTGCGGGGCTTAAATTGAAGCGCAGTTACAACTTGAGCGCGCCGAAGGGCGTGAATGGCCGCAATAGCGACAACACGCTGATCAAGAAATATCTGAATTGGGAACCGGACACGACTTTGCGGCACGGCTTAGAAAAAACGTATGCCTGGATTTACGATCAGTATCTTGCTAGGGAACGCGGAGAAGCTGGCGTGGTGCGCGAATCTTTAGCCGCTGGGCGCGCCTAGTTCTTGGAGCGTCAAGTTGTCGAGAGTGCTCGTCGACAGACTTAAGGATCAGCTAAATAAGAAAAGCGGGTGGTTCGCGTAAGATCGCGAACCACCCGCTTTTGCATTTCAGTGCGAAATTTAGTTCGGTACGGAGTTGTACGTCACTTCGCGTCCTCGGGCTTGGGGATTAAGCGAGCAGTAGGCTCCAAGCGGTTGGAGCCTTGAAACGGCAGCATCCAGCCGGGGTATTCCAGTGGAAGTGCGCTGGCATCGTCGAGCTGCTCGATCTGCCCGGGCGTGAGCTTGATGTCGACGGCGGCGATATTGTCCTGAAGCTGGTCAAGGCGCTTGGCGCCGATGATGATGCTGGTGACGATGGGTTTTGCAAGCAGCCACGCCAAAGCGATGCGGGCGGGGCTGCAGTTGTGGGCCTTGGCGATGGGCGCCATCACGTCGAGAATCTTCCAGGCGCGTTCCTTGTCCACCAGGGGAAAATCAAATTCCGAGCGGCGCGAGGCTTCCGGTTTTTGATTGGCGCGGCTAAATTTTCCGGAGAGCAAGCCGCCGGCTAGCGGCGACCAGACGAGCAGTCCAGTCTTCGTGGCTTCAAGTAGCGGGACGATCTCGCGTTCGAGGTCGCGCCCGGCGATGGAATAGTAGGCTTGCAGCGTATCGAAGCGCGCGAGATTTTTGAATTCGGAGACGCTCAGCGCGCGAGCGATTTTCCAGGCTTGCCAATTGGAGCACCCGATGTATCGGATTTTGCCTTGTGAGACGAGCGTGTCGAGCGCGCGAAGTGTTTCTTCGATCGGCGTAACGGAATCGTTGCCGTGAATTTGGTACAGGTCGATGTGATCCATTTGCAGTCGTTTGAGGCTGGCGTCCACGGCGTCGAGGATGTGTCCGCGCGACGCGCCAACATCGTTGCGCCCCGGTCCCATGCGTCCGTAAACTTTGCTGGCGATGACCACGTCTGTGCGGGCGATACCGAGATTCTTGAGCGATTGTCCGAGGATTCTTTCGCTGAGACCGCCTGAGTAAACGTCTGCGGTATCGAAGAAATTGATTCCCGCATCGATACAAGCTTTGATGAGCGCGTCGGCTCCGGCTTGATCGGTGTCGCCGATAGCCTTCCAGATGCGGGCGTCGGCAAGGGCGGAGCCGCCGCCGCCGCCGAAAGTCATCGTCCCGAAGCAGATTGTAGAAACGAGGAGCCCGGTGTCGCCTAGAGTTTTGTATTGCATGATTATTCCGTCCCTTCTAGTTATTGGAGTCCAGAAGTCGTTCGGCGGTGACAAAGCATTTTTCCCCGATGGAACTCGCGAACGCGCCGGAGGTTATGAACCTTACGGGTTCAAGGGGAGCATAAAGATGAGTCGCGGGAACGTGTTAGAGTTTTGCTGTTGCGGGGCCACGATCAAGGTTGGGTAGCACAGACTTCCGGCTGCGCAGGGCAGTAAGATGGCGACGCACAGACGGAAGTCTGTGCTACTGGAGGCGGACTTGGCGTATCGCGATTTGCGAGAGTTTGTGCGGAAGCTCGAGAAGACCGGGGAATTGAAACGGATCAAGACGGAAGTCGATCCGATTCTCGAGATTACGGAGATTACCCAGCGCCTGGCGCGCGATTCCGCGCGCCAAGCGGACAGCGTTGGACCAGCGTTGCTTTTTGAAAAGCCGAAGGGCTCGAAAGTCCCGGCGCTTGTGAATACCTTTGGCAGCGTGTCGCGAATGGCGCTGGCGTTTGAGGTGGACGCGCTCGATGAGGTGGCGGCACGCATCAGCGGCTTCATGGATATGAAATCGCCGCAAGGATTGTTTGACAAACTAAAGATGCTGCCGAAGTTGGCGGAACTGGGATCGTTCTTCCCGAAGAGCGTGAAGAGCGGAGACTGCAAAGACGTAGTTAACAAAGGCGCGGACGTAAATCTCTTCGATTTTCCGATATTGAAATGCTGGCCGCAGGATGGCGGTCGCTTCATCACATTTCCTCTGGTATTCACCAGAAATCCGGAGACGGGCAAACGCAACGTGGGTATGTATCGCATGCAGGTGTACGACGAGCGGACTACCGGGATGCACTGGCAGACGCAGAAGCATGGTGCGGCGCATTTTCGTGCAGCGCGAGCGGCGAATCCGGAGGGGCGGATTGCTGTGAGCGTCGCCATTGGTGCGGATCCCGCGACAGCACTGGCGGGAATGCTGCCCATTCCACCGGACCTCGATGAAATGATGTTCGCAGGATTCTTGCGGAGAGAACCAGTCGAAATGGTGTTAAGCGAAACAAACGATATTGAGGTCCCGGCGAACGCAGAGATTATTCTGGAGGGCTACGTAAATTTAAATGAGATGCGGACGGAAGGGCCGTTCGGCGATCACACGGGATTTTATTCGCTAGAGGGCGAATACCCGGTATTTCATATTGAGTGCGTCACGCATCGCAAGGACCCCATCTACTTGACCACTGTCGTCGGTCCGCCGCCGCAGGAAGATTATTTCATGGGCTATGCGGTGGAGCGCGTGTTTCTGCCGGTGATGAAGATGCAGTATCCCGAAATTGTGGATGTGGCCATGCCCGCCGAAGGAATTTTTCACAATTTGATGATCGTGGCGATCAAGAAATCATATCCGGGTCACGCGCGAAAAATTATGAGCGCGATTTGGTCGTTGGGGCAGGCCATGTTCACCAAGGTGATCGTGGTGGTGGATCACGATGTGGATGTGCACAACTACAGCGAAGTGGTTTGGAAAGCTCTGTGCGCCATCGATCCGCAGCGCGACACGCAGTTCGTGATGGGTCCGGCGGATACGTTGGATCACGCCACGCCCATGCAGGACTTGGGATCGAAGATGGGTATCGACGCCACGCGAAAATGGAAGAGCGAGGGATTTTCTCGTCCCTGGCCCGATGAAATCTT
>JBEKVU010000430.1:0-4013 GCA_049513775.1 Candidatus Acidiferrum sp. | reverse complement strand
GAAATGATGTCACCTAAAATCTCGGTGGAATCTTTCATCGAGCCGATCCATTTCGCTCGATCCATCACCGCCGTTGGCGGCACAATCTCCGCCACAGGCTTGCCGAAGCGGGTAACGCGCACGGGCATTTTTGTCAGACGCACGTTTTCAAGAATGGCCAAGCATTTGGCCTTGAATTCGGAAATGGCGATCTCTTCCATAAACTGTCCCTATGGTCATATTATAGACCATGGTCGTAATTATGGTCAAAGTGTTCAGGATTTAACAGCCGCGAAGCGCAGGCGCATGTAATCTGCGGTCCAGTTGCCCTGCGTGTCGCACAAAACCGGCTTGAGTTGGGCTGTGACCTCGTCGAGAAAGCTGCCCCGCACTTCGGGTGGGAGGGCGGAGCAAAGCGGATTGGCAAAGGTTTCGAGCCAGCCGCGCATTCCGGTGGGCAGGGCAGTTGGGCGAGGGATCAGCTGGACGCTCTGCGGCAGGAAGCCGGCCTTGCGCAGACGGTTCTCGTAGTCTGCGACGGTGGGAAAATACCAGGGGAGGAAGGCTTCGGCACGGGTGACGCCGCGGCGCTGCAGTGCGGCCAACAACGCTATGGTAATTGCCGCCACGCAGCCGTGGCCGCCTAGCTCGCCTACAAATCTTCCTCGGGATTTAAGCGCACGGAACGCACCGGCGATGGGCGCATCGGGATCGTCTCTGACCCAGTGCAGCGCGGCATTGGAAAAAACGGCGTCGAATTCGTTTTCAAAGGTAATCGCGCGAACGTCCATTCTTCGGGCGTCCAGGCCGCGTTGCTGCGCCGCCGCGATCATATCGGGCGCGCTGTCGATGCCCACGACGATGGCGCCGCTGGCCGCTAATTTTTCTGTGAGAACGCCGTCACCACAACCTAGATCGAGAATACGCTCGCCGCGTTGCGGCTCGAGCAGATCGAGCACTGGCTGCCCGAGCGCGGGTACGAAGTGGGCGTTGGCGGCGTAGCCTGCGGCGTTCCAAGTTTGGGCCGGTGATGCTGACGAAGATGGCTGCGGTGAAGAGGATGGCGAGGAGATGGCCATAGCAATAGATCCTACGAGACCGCCAGAGAAATTTTAATAACCGATGGCTGAACCATTATCGCGCGGATCCGCCGCGCCCAGGCGCTCGCCGGTTTGCGGATCGATGCCGATGGCGTTGACCAGCCCGATGTGCCCTTTGCGCTTGGTGTTGTGGCCCATGACATTCAAGCCGCTTTCTAGGGCCGGCGAAAATTCCCTTTCGAGCAAAATCTGGTCGGGCAGCCATTGATGATGGAAGCGCGGCGCGTTGATGGCGGCTTGCGCTTCCATGCCGAGGCGCATCCAGTTGATCACCGTGAGCAGCGTGGCGGAAATAATTGTGGGCCCGCCGGGCGAGCCGGTGACGAAGCTGAGTTGGCCATCGCGCAGGAGCATCGTCGGGCACATGGAACTGAGCGGTCGGTGGCCGGGGGCGATGGCGTTCGCGTCCGACTGTATAAGTCCGAAGAGCGCGTTAGGCACTCCTGGCTGCGTGGTGAAGTCGTCCATTTCGTCGTTCAGCAGAAATCCAGCGGAGGAAGTGAAATGGGAGCCGTAGCTGTCGTTCAGCGTGTAGGTGCTGGCGACGGCGTTTCCCGCCGCGTCTACCACGGAAAAATGCGTGGTGTGCGGTCCTTCGGAAAGTCCCGAGACTTGCCTCGGCGGTTTTAGGTTTTGCGCATTGATACCACAGACATGGGGATTGCCGGCTTTGATTTCTTTGCTCGAGGAGGCGTGCGTGCGGTCGATGCTGGCCTCGCGTTCCGCGGCGTAGCATGGCGCGATTAGTCCAGCGACAGGGATTTTTGCGTAATCGGGATCGGCGAGGAATGCTGCGCGATCAGCGAAAACCCGACGCATGGTTTCGGCCACCAGGTGCACGCTCTTCACATCATCCCAGTTCTTCAGTTCGACCGTTTGGAGCATGTTCAGTGCTTCGATAATCGCCACGCCTCCGGAACTGGGCGGCGGTGAACTGAGCACTTCCCACTTATGTCCGTCGCTTTCGTATTTGGCGTTCAGCACTTCGCGTACCTTTGGTCGGTACGCGGCAAGATCTTCGAGCGTAATGATTCCGCCAAATTTCTGCATGTCGGCGGCCATGGCGTGCGCCGTTTCTCCGTGATAAAAATCTTCTGGGCCATTTGCGGCAATACGCCGCAGCGTTGCGGCCAATTCCGGTTGTTTGAAAAGCTCACCCAGACGGAGCATTTCACCATTGCGCAGAAAAATCCGTTTGCTCACTGCATATTGTTCGAGTCCGCTGCGCTCCTCGGCAAGTTCGCGCACCATTGTCGGGCTGACGGGAAAGCCTTCTTCCGCCAGGCGAATCGCGGGAGCCATTACCTCTGCGAGTTTCATGGTGCCGTAAAGTTTTAGCGCCAGGGCCAGGCCCGCGACGGTCCCCGGAACGGCGACCGAGCGCGGCCCGAGCGTTGAAGCGTCGGGAAGCAACTTCCCGTCCGCGCCGATGTACATATCGCGCGTGGCGCGCGCCGGAGCGACTTCGCGGTAATCGAGAAAGCTGCTGCGTCCATTGGCGAGGCGCACTAGCATGAATCCGCCGCCACCGATATTTCCAGCGGCGGGTTCCACAACCGCGAGCGCGAAGGCGGCAGCCACGGCGGCATCAATGGCGTTTCCGCCGCGGCGCATAATTTCCACGCCTGCTTGCGAGCCCAGCTCTTCGTCGGTCACCACCATGCCATGCGTGCTGCGCACCGCTTGTTTGGGCCACTCTTGGGGGATGTTGGCCCTGGCGGTCTCGGGATGATCACGATATTCCGCGGCAGTTTGCGAATACGCGCACGGAGCACCAAACAGGGTTGCGGCTAAAATGAATGCGGGGAGACGCTGCCGCGAGAGAAAGTTCGAGGTAGGCACGGAGTCAAAACACTAAAGGATGCCGCGGTTGCGGTCAATACGGAGACTCGAAGTTGCGTGGGGATATTCCGGCTTGTCTAGAGAGGTATTTCCGGCGATTGCGGGATGATCGCGGTCGAAGACATCATTCGGATTGCCTTCGGCGCGATCGTTCTCGTTGCGATCATCCTCCTGCTGCGCCCCGGCCTCGGCGTCTTGGTGACGATTTTGGTGGCGAAATGCGTCGCCAGATTCTACGCCTTGGACACGCCTGCTGCCACGCCGCTTACTTTTGGGAGCGCGACAGGCGCTGGTGCCTCGCTGGTGCCTACTGCGGTGCTCAGATTGGTGGGCACGGTCGCGCTCTGCCCGGTTGCGATTACCGAGATGCGGGTTTGTGCAGCGAATTCCAGTTGGTTTACAAGACTGGAATAGGCGGTCGGATTGTAGTCGTTGAGAGCTTGCGCCACGTTGTCAACTTGCGCGATCTGCGAAGCCGAGAGTCCTTCCGCGGCAAGCAAGTCGTTCAATGACTGGAGCTCGCTGCTGGTGTTGGCGGCTTGCGCGACGCTCGGCAGCGGAGGCGGCACGGTTGCGGGCACATTGTCGCTGGCGGTGTTCGCAGATGTGCTCGCAGACGAGGGCGCTGCTTGGGGCGTTGCGGCCGTAGTTGCGGCCGCCGGAACTGCGGCGGTGTTGGGTGATGTTGCCGCGGAAGCCGCCGCAGGAGACGCTTCAGCCGTCGCCACGCGGTTTGCCGTTGCGGGTGCGGTTGCGGCAGTCTGGACGGTGGCATTGCCGTTTTGCAGCAGCGCGGCCAAGGGCACGCTTTCTCCCACAATGACGTTCGTATTAGCTCCGCCAGGAGCGGAAGTCGCTGCGACGGTCGTGGCTGGCGCTGGAGTTGTGGCGGCAGTTGGGGCTGAAGAATTCCCTCCGGCGTTAGAGCCGTTGTCGAGCAGGAAATTTGCCGCCGCGGTAAAGAGCGAGAGCGTGTTGACGCTGAAGAGCCCGGCGGCCTGCGCGGTGGCGTTCGCTTCAGGGGACTGCGTGGAAGAAGTGAAGGCGTCAGTGCTGGAAGCGGTGGAAGCTTTTGCTGGTGCGGAATTGTCT
>JBEKVU010000429.1:0-4017 GCA_049513775.1 Candidatus Acidiferrum sp. | reverse complement strand
GCGATCGCCGCAAATCCTTCTCAGATTCCCTTGGAGCGAGCTCCCATGACCACACTCTGGCAAGACCTTCGCTTCGCTATCCGCATGCTCGCGAAGGGTCCCGGATTCACCGCCGTCGCCATCCTCACCCTCGCCCTCGGCATCGGCGCCAACACCGCCATCTTCACCGTCATCGACTCGGTATTGCTGCGCCCTCTTCCCTACCCACAGGCCGACCGCCTAGTTTTCCTCGGCGAATTTTCAAAAGAAATTCCCGATATGAGCATCGCCATGGCTAATTTCAACGACTGGCGCGCGCAAAACTCCGTCTTCGAGAGCATGGTCGCCTATCAGAATAATGACGCCGTCCTCACCGGGCGCGGCGCTCCCGAGCGCCTCCGCCTGCGCCGTATCACCGCGGGTTTTACCCCGACCATGAAAGTTGGTCCCATTCTCGGCCGCACTCTCGCCCCCGAAGACGACAAGGTCGGCGCGCCTCGCGTCGTCATTCTCAGTGAGGGCTTCTGGGATCGCCGCTTCGCCCGTGACCCCGGCGTCCTCGGCCAGCAGCTCGTGATCGACGCCGAACCCTACACCATCATTGGCGTCTTTCCTGCCCGCCTGCATGGCTCCTTGCTCAAGACCGATCTTTTCACGTCTTTATGGCGTCTCGAAGATCAGCTTGGCGGCGAGGCCCATCGCGGCGACCACCCCGGCATCTACGCTTATGCGCGCCTGAGGCCTGGCGTTACTACCGAGCAAGCGCGTAGTGAGATGACCTCGATCGCGGCCCGCATCGATCAACTCCATCCACAGACCAATGGCCAAGATTCGGTAACCATCCAGCCTCTTCTTGACGCCATCGTCGAAGACGTCCGCCCCTCGCTGATTCTGCTCATGGCCGCCGTCGCCCTCGTTCTCCTCATTGCCTGCGTGAATATCGCCAACCTGCAGCTCGCACGTGCTTCCGACCGTTACAAGGAATTGTCCGTCCGCATGGCTCTCGGCGCCGGGCGCGCGCGTCTTGTCCGTCAGCTGCTCACGGAGAGCATGCTGCTCTCGCTGGCCGGCGGCCTGCTGGGCTTGCTCTTTGCTCAGTGGACCACCTCCGCACTGCTCCGCTTCGTGCCGCCGAGCATCCCCCGCCTCAACGAAATCTCCGCCGACCGCGGCGTGCTCGCCTTCTCGCTCGTCGTCTCGATTCTAACCGGCATTTTGTTTGGCATTTTCCCCGCTCTCCAGGCTTCGCGCGCCGACATCCACGACGCTCTCAAAGAGGGCGGTCGCGGCTTTACCGGCGGCGCCGGCAAACGCCATGCTCGCGACCTCCTCGTCGCTGCCGAAGTCGCTTGCACGCTCATCCTCCTTGTCGGCGCCGGATTGCTCACGAAAAGCCTCTGGAACGTGCTGCGCGCCGATTCTGGCGTTCAGCCCGCGCACGTTCTCACCGCACGCCTCGCCCTGCCCGACGTCAAATATCAGGATGCCGCCAAACGCCGAATTTTCATCCAGCAACTCGTCGCCAAAGTTCAGGATATTCCGGGCGTCGATGCCGCCGGCTTCAAGGATCCTTTGCTCGGAAATTGGCAAACTTCCTTCGTCATCGATGGCCGCCCCATGCCTCCTCCCGGCCAATCCCCAGAAGCCGATATGGGCCGCCTCACTCCTGACGCCATGCGCACCGTCGGCATGCGCCTTCTCCGCGGCCGCTTCTTTACCGACCACGACGACGAAAACACCCAGCGTGTCTGCATCATCGACAACACGTTCGCCAAACAATATTTCGCAAATCAGGATCCTCTCGGTAACCGCATCTCCATGGGCGGCGAGCCAAAACCGGGAAATGACGCGCACTGGCTCACCATCGTCGGCGTCGTTTCCCACGTGAAAAACTATGGCGTCGATCAACCTTCCCGCGTCGAGGCTTTCCTTCCCAACGCGCAGGAACCTACTTACGGCGGCTCCATTGTCGTCCGCTCCGTGCGTGACGACGGTTCTCTTGCTTTCGCGATCCGCTCCGCGGTGCAATCCCTCGATCCCGATTTGCCCATTTTCGATGTGCGTCCGTTTCCGGACATCATCGCCGAAAACTCCGCCTCCCGTCGTCTCTCCGTATTGCTGATCGGATCTTTTGCTTTTCTCGCCCTGCTCCTCTCCGCCGTAGGAATTTGCGGTGTCGTCTCCTATTTGGTGACCCAGCGCTATCAGGAAATTGGCATCCGCATGGCGCTCGGCGCCGCCGCACGCGATGTCCTCTCCATGGTTTTGTTGCAGGGTGCGCGCATGGCCAGCGTCGGCATCGCCGTCGGGCTCATCGTATCTCTCGCCCTCACGCGCCTCATCACCAGCATGCTCTTTGAGGTCGGCGCACTCGACGTCACTACTTTCGCCGCCGGTGTCGCCGCCATCAGCCTTCTCGTGCTCTTTGCGTGTTGGCTCCCGGCGCGTCGCGCTACCCGCGTCGATCCCCTGGTTGCCCTGCGCTATGAATAACTTCGTTTCATCTGGCAATGGAAAAAGAACGTGCCTACGCGGGTTGCCGTCCCCGTGCCTGCGGGCCAGCACTAAGGTAGACTTCGAAAATACATTCGCATGAAGACCACTCCTTCGCACCTTTTTCGCGTCCTGCTCGCCGACGACCAAGCCGACATTCGCGACGCTCTTCGCTTGCTCCTCAAACGCGAGGGCTACGAAACGCACGCCGTCGCTTCCCCCGCCGAAGCTCTTTCCGCCATCGAAGCGCGCGAATTCGACGCCGTCCTCATGGATCTGAACTACGCTCGCGACACCACCTCCGGCCAGGAAGGCCTCGACCTGCTCACGCGCATTCAGCAACTTGACGCCACCCTGCCCGTAGTGGTCATGACCGCTTGGAGCAGCATCGAGGTCGCCGTAGAAGCCATGCGCCGCGGCGCGCGCGATTTTCTGCAAAAGCCCTGGGAGAATACGCGCCTGATCGCCATTCTGCGCACACAAATCGATCTGCGTCAGGCGCTTCGCAAAGCCTCCCGCCTCGAAGCGGAAAATCGTTTGCTGCGCGCTGAATCGCGTCCCACGTTTCTTGCCGAAGCGCCTTCCATGCAACCGGTCCTCGATCTCGTCGCGCGCATCGGACCGTCTGACGCGAACGTGCTGATCACCGGCGAACACGGCACGGGAAAAGAAGTCGTCGCGCGCACGCTTCACGCGCTCTCTGCCCGCGCCAGTAAACCGATGGTCACGGTAAACGCCGGCGGCCTCTCGGAAGGTATCTTTGAAAGCGAACTCTTCGGCCACGTCAAAGGCGCCTTCACCGACGCCCGCTCCGACCGCGTGGGCCGCTTCGAACTAGCCGACAGCAGCACGCTGTTTCTCGACGAGATCGCCAACGTCCCGCTGAATCTTCAGGCCAAACTTCTCCGCGTGCTCGAGACCGGCGAGCTCGAGCGCGTCGGTTCCTCTTCTACCCGTCGTGTTGACGTTCGCGTTCTCGCCGCCACCAACGCCAATGTAAACGCCGAGGCCGCCGCCGGCCGCTTCCGTCCCGATTTGCTGTTTCGCCTGAACACCATCGAGATTCACATTCCTCCAATGCGCGAACGGCGCGAAGATATTCTTCTACTGGCGCATCATTTTCTCCGCGGCTACGCGCAGCGCTATCGCAAAAACATCTCGGGGTTCGATTCCGGCGCCACGGTCGCGCTGCGCGAACACTCCTGGCCCGGCAACGTTCGCGAACTCGATCACGCCGTCGAGCGCGGCGTACTGCTATCGCCTGGCCCGGCAGTACGCGCCGCCGATCTTGGCTTGCGGCCGCCCGCGCAAAGCGCCGCAGCCCGTCTCGAAGAAATGAGTCTCGATGAAGTCGAACGCTACTTGATTCAGCGCACCCTCGCGCGTCACGATGGCAATGTAAGCAAGGCGGCGCAGACTCTGGGTCTTAGTCGCAGCGCCATGTACCGGCGTTTGCAAAAATACGGATTGGAATGACGCGTTTAAGCTACGAACGCAACATCCAACTGCTCGCCCTCGCCGCGGGATTTCCCGGCTCCGTCATCG
>JBEKVU010000428.1:0-4020 GCA_049513775.1 Candidatus Acidiferrum sp. | reverse complement strand
TTCTGTGATAGTCCATGTGCTCGCGCGTTAAATTCGTGAACACCGCCGCGGCAAAATGGCAGCCCCATAAACGCTCCATAGTCAAAGCGTGCGAACTCGCCTCTAGCACTGCGAACTTCCCGCCTTCATCGCGAATCTCGGCAAAAAATCTCTGCAAGTCCAGCGATTCCGGCGTAGTGTTCGGCGAAGGATACTCGCCACGCGGCGTGTGATACGCAATCGTTCCAAACAATCCCGTCTTCGCGCCCGACGCACGCACCATGGCATCGATCAGCGAGGTGGTGGTCGTCTTCCCGTTTGTGCCGGTGACCGCTGCCATCCGCAAGCTCGATGCCGCATGCCCGTAAAAATTCGCCCCGGTGATAGCCAGCGCTTTGCGCGCCTCGCGCACCTGCACCCAGGCGACACTCGCAGGCAACCACGCTGGCGCTGCATCTTCGCTAGCAATCGCCACCGCACCATGCGCGATGGCATCTTGGAGGAATGCATTTCCGTCTATCTTTGCGCCACGCAATGCGAAAAACAGCGCTCGCGGCCTGACGCGTCGCGAATCGCAGCTCACCTGTTCAATGTCGGTTTGCGCAATCGGTGCCGACGCCGTCGTCGCAACTCCTTCGACTAGCGCGCTCAGCTTCTTGCCAGATCGGGAGTCCGCCGTCAGCGCAATGCCCCTCGAATCCGCAGCGTCCGCGCGGATTTCTCCGCGTTCTTCTTCGCGCGTACCGCTTAGCCCCGTGGTCATACTATTTTTTGGTCCTCGCCGGCTTGTCGCTGTTTGCCTCGGGCGTGCCAAACTCTACCGTCACTTTGGCGCCATGCTTCACTTTAGCGCCTGCGGCAGGGGTCTGTCCCGTCGCCAGGCTTGTTCCGACCAGCACTGGGTTCAGTCCCAGCCGGAGACATTGCTCGGAGACATCGCGCATGGTCTCGCCGCCAAAATCCGGCACGGTGATGTCGCCACCTCCGTCGACGGAAACCGTCACCGCTGGCGGCAACTCCGTCACTTTGCGGCTCTTCATAGCAATTCCCGCGCCAGTCGTGGCGGCGCCGGTCTTTGCACCAGGTATTGTCCGCGCGATGGCGTTTTTCGTGCCCATGGCGTCTGCTTGCGCATCGTCCGGCACCGCCGAAAAATCCGTCGGCGTAAAGTCCTCTAGCGAACTCTCTTCCGAGGCATCCGGGTTTTCGTATGCCGCCTGCACCAGCCTGGCACTCACCGGCACGTCGCGCGGCACATCGAGATACGCCAGGACCTGCTCGGCCACGCGCTTGAACACCGGCGCAGCCACCATCCCGCCTTCATGCGGACCCACTGGCGAATCCAGCGACACCAAAATCGTCACCGCCGGATCGTTGATCGGCGCAAATCCCGTGAACGACGCAATCAGATCCGTTCGCGAATATCGCCCAGTATTGGGATCGATCTTCTGCGCCGTCCCGGTCTTCCCGGCCGCAGTCCAGCCATCCAGCCGCGCCAGCGTCCCCGTTCCGCCCTTCAGCAACACGCCTTCCATCAGCCGTCGCAGCGTCGCAGCCGTTTGCGGATGAATCACGCTCTTCGGCTCCGCGGCCGCCAGTGGACCTTCGCCGGGAAGCACCTGCTCGCCGCGCCGCAATTCCGCCACCACATGCGGCCGATACCACGTCCCGCCATTCGCGATCGCCGAAACCGCCGCAATCAATTGAATGGGCGTCACACCCACCTCCTGACCCATCGACACCGCGCCAATCGAAATCGGCGTCCAGTGCTCCAGCCGGTGCAGCAGTCCGCGACTCTCCCCGGGCATGTCCACGCCGGTCGGCATACCAAAACCAAACGCGCGAATGTATTCGTAAAACTGCGGGGCGCCCAGCCGCATCGCCACCTTGATCGCGCCCACATCGCTCGACTTCGCCAGAACTTCCGACACCGTCAACAACCCAAACGGTTTGTGATCGTGAATGCGGTGCCCAGCCACCACCACCGAGCCATTCTCGCAATCAAATACTTCCTCCGGCCGCGTGATGCCTTGATCGAACGCCGCCGCCAGCGTAATCAACTTAAACGTCGACCCCGGCTCATAGATGGCGCTGACCGCGCGGTTCATGCGAGCCTCGGCAGGCACCGCCGTCGCCGTATTCGGATTAAACTTCGGCCAGTTCGCCAGCGCTAAAATCTCGCCGTTGTTCGGATTCATCACAATCACAGTGCCCGCCGGCGCATGCGTCTTGCCAATCGCCGCCGCCAGCTCCCGTTCCGCGATGTACTGAATCTTTTCGTCCAGCGTGAGCACTACGCTGGCGCCGCGATCGCGTTGCGCCGCTCCCTCCATCAGCGCGCTGTCAAAGTGATGCTGCCGCGCGTCGGCCATCACCATCACGCGTTCGCTCTTCCCGCGAATCTGTCCGTCCAGCTCGCTTTCGATGCCGCCCAGGCCTTTTTCATCAGGGTCGACAAACCCAAGAACGTGCGCCGCCAAATCCCGTTTGGGATAAAACCTCTGATTCTCTTTTTGTAAGTAAATGCCTTTGAGGTTCAGTGCACCTAGCGCTTCGGCCTGCTCCGGCGGCAACTTGCGCTGCACCCACACAAAGGAATTTGAAGTGCCCAGTCGTTCTTCGAGCACGTTGCGCGGAACGCCCAACACGCCCGCAAGCAACCTCGCCGCCAGGCTCACGTCGGCAATTTCCGATGGCACAGCAAACGCCGAGTCCACCTGAATGCTCATGGCCAACGGATGCATATTGCGGTCGTAGATTTCGCCGCGCTTGGGAGAAATTTCAATGGTGCGCTGCTGCTGCCGCATCGCGCGCGCCATGTAATCACTATGTCGAATCAACTGCAGGTAAGCCAGCCGCCCGCCAACCCCCGCCATCCACAAAAGCGCCAGCCCGGCGACAATGAGCAACCGGCTGGCCGGGTTGCCACCACTGTTTCTGCCAGCGGTCGCACCGGTGGCCGCACCGTGCGTGCGGCCGCCTGCTAGGTCATAGTCGCGGTTCTCGGGCATAGCACTCTTGGTCTTAGTTCTTTGGTCTTCGCTCTCCAGGGGCTCGGAGCTTCAGCCCCGACATTGGCCGCAGGTTACAAATGGGCTTAGCCCCTGAGGAATTGGTGTTGGTGATTTTCCGCAGCGCGTCTAGACAAAATCTCTAGCAGCTTCGTTGCAGAAAAATTCATCTCGCCGGGGACCGCGAGTCACAAAACCGTCAGGGTCGGCTAGTCCTGGTGTACCGCACCGCCGCCACTTCGGCACCATTCGGCACCTCGTACTCCTGCACCTGTGCGGGCTGCACTTCCGTGAGCCCCAGCTGCTGCCGCGCAATCACATCGATGCGCCGCGGGTCGGAAAGCCCGGCAATCTGCAGATTCAGCGAAGAGTTCAGCGCCGCGGCGTCCGCTTGCTGCGCTTTCACGCTCTCCAGCTGAAAACTCAAATCGATGCACCGAAAGTGCTGGTAAATATACAGTGTCAAAAACACCGCAATAACCCCGCCGAGCGCCAGCGTCCGATACAAGTTCTGCATCTTCACCGGCGCCACATTCCGCACGAGCCGCGAATTATCAATGCGCTTCACAGTGTGAAACTCCGTAGCCACCGCCGCCTTTTTCGTACTAAATCTGTTCCGCGTCATAACCATACCCGCTTCTTTCCGCTTACCCACTCCTAAACTCGTCCAATTTTCGGGGCACAGCCAATCTTGGCTGTGCGCTCTTAGCAAGCCTTACGCCGCCACCCTCTCCGCACACCGCAACTTCGCACTCCGCGCCCGAGGATTCTCAAACGACTCCCGTTCCCCAGGCACCACCACATGCCGCGTCAAAACTTTCAAAACGCCTTCGCGCTCCGAAGCCTGAAACGCTTGTTTCACAATCCGGTCTTCCCTCGAGTGGTACGTCAACACCACCATCCGTCCACCCGGAACTATTGTGGTAGGGGTCCGAGATAGAAACTGCCCGAGTTCCTCCATCTCTCGATTCACCGCGATCCGCAGCGCCAGAAACGTTTTTGTTGCGGGATGCAGTCTCTGCCTTCCCCA
>JBEKVU010000427.1:0-4024 GCA_049513775.1 Candidatus Acidiferrum sp. | reverse complement strand
TCCAACGATCGCACGGAGGTCAGTACGCTAAAGATTCTGGCGCTGGCCGGAGGCCTGGCGCCGACCGCGAAATCTGATCACGCCCTGATCATTCGCAAGAATGAGCAGGGCCAGCAACACGACATCGTGGTGGATTTAAAGTCGGTACTAAGACGGCAAGCCGAAGACGTGCAGTTGCTGCCGAGTGATATTTTATATGTGCCGGATAGTCACGCGAAAGCGGCGCTTTTGAAGGCCGCCGAGCTTGGCGTGGCCATCGGCACGGGCGTGGCACTGTACCGCCTCGCGTACCACTAGAGGACCATGGACGATCACAAAGTCATTCCCCGCGAGCACGTTGCCAACGGTTCCCATGTCGCCGTCGAACTCGACCGCTTACCCAATTGGGAGCTTTCGCCGCGCGAACCGCACCTGTACGACTATCTGTTGATTCTTCGCAAGCACCAGTGGCTGATTCTTTCCTTCGTTCTCGCCGTCGTCACCATCGTCTCCGTCGCCACCTTCAAAATGCAGCCGGTGTATGTGGCCACCGCGCGCATCGAAATCGACCGCGAAAATTCAACCATTTTACCCTTCCAAGGCAACGACGCTTACGATGCCTCGATGGATCTCGATAACTACATCGAGACGCAGTCCAAGGTGCTGACCAGCGAAACCCTGGCGCTGCAGACCATTCGCAACGCCGGCCTCAGCGCGCGTCCGGAGTTTTCCGGCGCCTCCGGTCCTTCCGAAGCAGTAGCCCTCGGAAGCCTGGCGAATCAAAGGCGGCCGCCCGAACTGGGGGAGTTTCTGGGCAGTCTCAGCGTGCGGCGCGTTCAAAGCAGCCGGCTTCTGGATGTAAGCTTCGAGTCCACGGATCCGATACTGGCCGCCAAGATCGTCAACGCCCACCTTGAAACTTTCGTCGAGCAGAATTTCCGCAGCCGCTACGAGGCCACCACGCAGGCCTCCACATGGCTGGCTGACCAGCTTGAAGAGCTGAAAGTGAAGGTACAGAGGTCCGAAGATGCGCGTATCGCCTACGAGCGGCAAAACCAAATCTGGTCGCTCGACGACAAGTCCAACATCACCACGCAACGGCTCGCCGACGTCAACAAGGAGTTGACGGATGTGCAGACCGAACGGATGAAAAAAGAGTCCTTATACGAATTTGCGAAAGCGGGAAATTTGGATTCCGTGCCGCAGGTCCAGAACAATGCTTTCCTGACCGACATGATTCGCCGGCGCGCGGAGGTCAACACGCAGTACAACGACGCGCTGAGCCAGTACGGCCCCAACTTTCCCAAAGTGCTTCGGCTGAAGACGCAATTGAAAGAGTTCGATCAGGATTTGGAAAAGCAAAAGCAGAGTATTGTGAATGGCTTGGAAAGCGATTTTCGCGAGGCTCGCCAGCGCGAAACGTTGTTGACGCAGGCGCTCGACCAGCAAAAAGCCGATGTCAACGCCATGTCGGAAAAGCTTGTGGAATACAACATTCTGAAGCGCGAAGCGGAAACCGACAAGGCGCTCTACGATGGTTTGCAAACCAAGCTGAAAGAAGCAGGCATCAGCGCGGGCCTGCGCTCGTCGAATATTCGCATCGTCGATCCGGCGATGATTCCTTCCTATCCTTCGCGTCCGGCCAAGGCGCGCAATGTGGCGCTGGCGTTTCTTGTGGGCCTGGTCGGCGGTATTGGCCTGGCGCTGATGCGCGAGTACATGGACAACACCGTCAAAACTCCTGACGATGTGGAGAATCTTGCGCGGCTGCCGTCGCTGGCCGTCGTGCCGCAGTTTACCGGCTCGAATGGCGCGGGCAAGCGCGCGGGATTGTTGCAGGGATTTGCTTCGTCCAACGGTCAGGAAAAGCGTATCGAGCTTGTGGCGCAGCACCTGCCAAAGTCGCAGATGTCGGAAGCGTTTCGCGCTTTGCGCACTTCGTTGCTGCTTTCACAGGCCGGCCACCCTCCGCAGGTGATCCTGGTGACCAGCGCGTTGCCGCGGGAAGGCAAAACTACTGCCGCCGCGAATCTTGCCGTCACTTTAGCTCAGCTTGGCGACAGCACCGTACTCGTGGACGCCGACCTGCGCAAACCCGGCGTGGGTCGCTTGCTCAATATGACCGGCGGAAAATATGCCGGCCTTAGCTCTTATCTGGCGGGCGTCAGCAGCTTGGATTTGGTGAGCGTCCCGCATCCTTCGATCCCCAATCTCGTGGCTATTCCTACCGGACCCCTGCCTCCGAACCCCGCGGATTTGCTGTCTTCCAGCAAACTTACTGACGCGATTGCCGAACTCCGCACCAAATTTAAGTTTGTGGTGATCGATTCACCTCCGGTGATGGCCGCCACCGACGCGGTGATTCTCTCCGTGCAATGCGATGGCGTGCTGCTGGTGGTGCGGAGCGGAGAAACTCCCAAGGAAGCATTCACGCGCACGCGCGATTTGCTGACCAGCGTGAAGTGCCACCTGCTCGGCGTGGTGCTCAACGCGGTGGATTCCAGCGCCCCGGATTATTACTATTCCTATCGCTACTACCCCTATTCCTACGGATACGGCCCACAAGAATCGATGGACACGCCGCATCAGGAAGCCACCCAAGCCGTCACGCAAAGCCGTTCCCGCGGGCATGACGAAGACTCGGAATCCCTCTAAGGAGCTTACGTGCGCTATCTAATCACTGGCGGCGCAGGATTTATCGGTTCGCACCTGGCGGAGCGCCTTTTGGGCCGCGGCGACCACGTGGTGCTGCTCGACAATCTCTCGACCGGCAGCGTCGAAAATATTCGCCACCTCAAATCCAACGAGCGCATGAGCTACCATTTTGACGACATCGAGAATCGTCAGCTGGTGGCGGAGTTGGTCGACGACGCGGACATTGTGGTGCATCTGGCCGCCGCGGTCGGCGTTAAACTGATTGTCGAAAGCCCCGTGCGCACCATTGAAACCAACGTCAATGGCACGCAGATGATTCTTGAGGCTGCGTACAAGAAGCGCAAGCTGGTGCTTACCGCTTCTACTTCCGAGGTTTATGGAAAGAATACCAATGTGCCGTTTCATGAAGATGCCGACCTCGTGCTGGGTGCCACCACCAAAGGGCGCTGGAGTTACGCGGCTTCCAAAGCCCTGGACGAGTTTCTCGCGCTCTCTTACTGGAAAGAAAAGCACCTGCCGGTGATCGTCGTGCGGCTCTTCAACACCGTCGGCCCGCGGCAAACCGGGCGCTACGGTATGGTGCTGCCGAATTTCGTAAAATCCGCGCTCGACCAGGTCCCCATTCAGGTTTACGGCAATGGCAAGCAATCGCGTTGTTTCTGCGATGTGCGCGACACCGTCGAAGGTCTCATACGCTTGATGGATACGGACAAGTCCATCGGCGAGGTTGTGAACGTTGGGAACACCGAGGAAGTTTCTATCGGGGAATTGGCGAAGCTCGTCAAGCAGCGCACCGCGAGTTCTTCGGTCATCGAATTTATTCCCTACGACAAGGCTTATGAGCCGGGCTTCGAGGACATGATGCGCCGCGTGCCCTGCGTAGACAAATTGCACGCGCTCACCGGCTTCCGCCCGCAAACTCCGCTGAACGAAATTATCGATCGCGTCAGCACTTTTTTTCGCGAGAAAAACCCGCGGCCAGCGAACGCTAAAATGGCGGCCATTAACGTCGGATGATTTCGCCCTCTGCTGACGGCCTGCGCCACGCGGGGTGTGACAGCCGGGTCTCGGCAAGTTCCTCGAAAAAGGCTACTCATCCTTCAAACGCCTCCGCCGCATGGCTTTAGCCGGGGCTCAGGAAAGCGGATTTGAATCGTTGATCGATCGAACGGATAAATCGTCCATCTTTGCGCCGTCCCCGCCCGACCGCCGGCCGGAATACTGGCTGGCGATTCTTTTTCTTTTTTCTTTGGCGCTCGTGAATCCCTGGGTGCGCGGCGATGGCGTCGGATATTACGCGTATTTGCGCGCTCCCATCATCGAACACAGCCTGAATTTTGAAAATGACTACCGCTCGGGCAACGCCAGCTTCCGTGGGCCGCGGCTTGAC
>JBEKVU010000426.1:0-4024 GCA_049513775.1 Candidatus Acidiferrum sp. | reverse complement strand
GCGAGCAAGTCGGCCCAGAGTGCCCTCACGCAACTGCACGCCGACACGCGGGAATTCGTGGTGCACCTCGATACCGACGTGCTGGACCCCGGGGAGTTGCCGAGCGTGAACGTGCCCGGCAACGGCGGATTGGGCTTCGCCAGCGCGCGCACGATTCTCACGGAAGTGGTTAAGCACAAGAACCTGCTCGCGCTGGACATCGCGCAATTTAACCCGGACAAAGATCCTGACGGTAGCGGCGCAGCAAAGTTAGTCGACCTGCTCGTGGATGCCTTGACCGCGCGGATCGAGGCGCCGCAAGACGCACCGGTAAATCCCGAAGTGTCAGGCCCGGTACCTTCTGAAGCGCGCGCTGTGACAGAGGTGGTCACGCACGAGTCCGCGGTGGAATCTACCGAGTCTGACGTTCAGGCCGCGCACGAAACCGTCGAGTCCGAAGCAGTGGCTCCAGGAGCCGCCGGGTCCTCAGACGCCGACGCCGATCCTCCAGAGTTTACGTCTTCGCAGTCTTCTTCCTAGATTCGTGTAGTGACGGCCTTCTGATGCGGTCGCGTTTGCGCTGAAACGCTACTTTCGACCTCAGCTCTTAGGTGCCGCAGCCGCAGCCCGTTTCCGCAAATACCTCGCCAACCCCAGAAACGATAGATCCAGCCCGGCCGTAAACGCGTAGTGATCCGCCTCTGCATCGGAGAGCGTGCGCGCCATTTCCTGGTGAGCAATCTTCACAAACTCCGGGCTCGCGGCCATATCTACGGGATGTTGTTGCAAAGCATGCTCGGCGATTTCCGCCCAGTGGTGCAATCGTTCGCGAAATTCCGCAAGATGCTCGGCCGGATTCTTAGAAAATCCGTAGTGGGTAAGAAACATCCGCGCGGGCCGGCGCTCAAGAATCTTGGCAAACGAAGCGTCCCACAATTCCAAATTAATATCCGGCGGCGGCGTGGCGGGCAAAATGTAAGGCCCATTCTCGATGCGAATTCCCGCTGTATCTCCAACATACGCCACACCATCTTGTTCATCGAAATAGCTCACATGGTGCGACGCGTGCCCGGGGGTATAGGCCACACCAAGCTTGCGTGTTCCCAATTCGAGAGTTTCGCCGCCTGCAAGGATGCGAAGATTTTCCGCTGGTACCGGCAAAGTCTTTCCGAATAATCGAGGCAATTCGTCGCCCCACAAGCGCGTGGCACTGTCGATCAACTTGGAAGGGTCCACCATGTGCGGCGCACCACGCGAGTGTACATACACCGCCAGCCGTGGATTTTCCCGCACCAGGGCCCCGGTAGCTCCGGCATGGTCCAAATGAATGTGGGTGAGCAGAATTGCGCTAAGATCGCCGACGCCCAGCCCGTGGCGCTGTAGTTGCTGGAGCAACGTCTCCCGTGTCGACGCCGGTCCAGGATCGATCAGCGCCCAATGATTCTGAGAGGTCAGCAGGGCCGTGGCTACCGCCTTCGGGCGCCCGTTCCAGTGCGTGTCGAGAGTGTGCATAGTGTTCATGTGATCGCCTAAAAAATCCCGTGCGCACAAAATTGTAACGGATTTCCGCAAACAGCGCCTACGACCGACATGAACGGCCGCAAGTCGTAGGCGCTTGCCGCAACTCTTCTTCTTTTCGTCAACCGTCGAAGGGCTCGAAAAATCGTCAACTCGCTCTTGCTAGGGCTCACCGTTCGCGTGGCGGAACTATTCCCGCGCAAACCCTTGTTCGCAAAGGATTCGCCAGTTAGACTGCCCGTATCCCTCTCAAGATCCGCCTGGCGCAGCCATGTGCCAGGTCACTGTGCAGCGCCATAACGCACGAAATTCCCGGTGCGCCGGAAGATGCTCGGGAGCATGGGGAGGGGACTATCGGTAGTCTTATTCCGCAAGATAGTGAGCGCCAGAAAAGAGCCGGCATAGTGCGGTCGCGAGTAGTCCAGTATGCGCTGCTCATCTCCGGACTCGTAGCCTGCGCCTATCCCGCGCACCGTTCCACGTGGATGGGCAACGCCGAAATACACACGCAGTTGGAGGCCATTGCCTCGCTGCTCGCCTTCGTCGCCGGTTCCATGGCGTTGGTCCGCTATTACGCCAAGAAGAGCAGCGAGTTTCTCCTTTTCGGCAGCGGTTTTCTCGGCGCCGGCCTCCTCGAGGCCTACCACGGAGTGATCACCGCGCCCTATTTTGCGCCACACACGCCGTCGGCGCTTTCCTCACTTACGCCGTGGAGCGGCGCGGTATCCCGCGTTTACGTCTCGCTGCTGATGTGCGCCACGCTGTTGATCTGGTATCGCGAGCGCCGCAATCCGCGAGCCAGAAAGCTTCGTGAAAGCGTGGTGTTCCTTGCCACCGGTGCCTGGGCGGTGGTGACGTTTATTTTCTTCGCTGAGGTGCACGTACCCCCGGCGTACTATCCAAATCTCGCCGTGCACCGCCCCGCACAGCTAGTGCAGGCCTTGTTCTTCGCTCTCGCGGTAGCGGGTTACTTGGCGAAGGGGAAATGGAAGAACAGCGACTTCGAGCATAGCCTGGTGCTGGCG
The DNA here is from genome assembly GCA_049513775.1 of Candidatus Acidiferrum sp. Classification (GTDB taxonomy): domain Bacteria; phylum Acidobacteriota; class Terriglobia; order Acidiferrales; family UBA7541; genus Acidiferrum. The sequence goes on along the minus strand of JBEKVU010000426.1, from coordinate 1,502 downwards.
CTCATCACCGCCACGGCCAGCGACCTTTTGTATATGACTTTCTACAACCGGCTTTTCGATCTTCAATACATCGCGGGACATGTGCTGAAGGTCGCGATGTACCTGTTCGTGATCCTAGGGCTGCTGCGCAATACGTTTGTGATCTTTCAGCGCGCAGCAGAGAACGCCGTGCAACTGGAAGCCCGAGTGAATCTGCGCACCCGTGAGCTCTCTCTCGCCAACGGAGCGCTGGGCGAAGAAATTGCCGAACGCAGGGACGCGCAAGCCAAGCTTCACGCCGCGATCGCCGCCGCCGAAACCGCGAGCAGAGCCAAAAGCGAGTTTCTGGCCAACATGAGCCACGAAATTCGCACCCCGCTGAACGGCGTGATCGGCATGACCGGATTGGCCCTGGACACCGAGCTAACCGCGGAACAGCGCGAGTATCTTGCCACGGTAAAGCTCTCCGCGGATTCCTTGCTCGGATTGATCAACGACATTCTTGATTTTTCCAAGATTGAAGCGGGGAAAGTCGAATTGGAGACCCTCGATTTCCCGTTGCGAGATTGCCTCGACGCCATCCTGCGCACGGTAGCCCTCCGCGCGCACGAAAAAGGGCTGGAGCTGCTTTGCGAAATGGCGCCCGACGCGCCGGACTATGTACGTGGCGATCCCGTTCGCCTGCGGCAGATCGTCCTCAATCTTGTGGGTAACGCTATAAAGTTCACCGCGCGCGGCGAGATTGCGCTGAAGGTCAGCGCGGATGCGGAGCACGGCGCGGATATGCTGCATTTCGTGGTGGCGGACACCGGAATCGGTATCCCCCGCGAAAAGCACCGCGCAGTCTTCGAGCCCTTTTCCCAGGCCGATGCCTCCACGACCAGAACCTACGGTGGCACAGGATTGGGACTGACCATCTCGACACGACTCGTGGAGTTGATGGGCGGGAAGATCTGGGTTGAGAGTGAACCCGGCTGCGGAACACAGTTCCACTTCACCGTACGCATGGCAAGGGTCGCGGCTCCTGCTGCGGATTCCCGGGCGCTACAATCGATGCGCGACGTCAAGGTGCTGGTTGTGGACGACAACGCCACGAATCGCCGAATACTCGCCGCCCAGTTTGCGAAATGGAGGATGAAATCTACTCTTGCGGAAAGTGCCCGCGACGCTCTGGATAAAATGTCCGCCGCTGCCCAGCGCGAACCTTACCAATTAGTTTTGACCGACTTGCACATGCCGGAAATGGATGGTTTTCAGCTGGCGGAGCAGATCCGCAGCCGGCCCGAGTATGCGGCGGTCAGAATCATGATTTTGACCTCCGCGACGCAGCGCAGTGAAGCTGCCAGGTGCCAGGAGTTGGACATTTCCGCGCATTTGCTGAAACCGGTTGGCCAATCCGACTTGTTCCAGGCCATCGCCCGCGCTTTGGACGGCGTCAGCCACACTGCGCGGACGGCTCCCGCGTCGCTTGTGCCCTCGGCGGAAATCGCCGGCCGGAATTTCTTGCACGTGTTGGTGGCCGA
>JBEKVU010000425.1:0-7206 GCA_049513775.1 Candidatus Acidiferrum sp. | reverse complement strand
ATGGGAGGTGATCCGCGTTCAACGGTCCGTGAGCATTGTACAAGGCGGGCGTCGAGCGCGTGGACCGCTTATGGCTTTCGCTTCGGCGGGAGATGTAGGACGGAATTGCATTGGGTGTCGATTGCAGGAACGCCGTGAAAAGGGCCAACGCCAGCGCATTTCCAGAATGATCTATGTGCACAATAATGAGCAGCTTATGGGAGATGGGAGATCGACCCCTGGCCTTCTCCCGCCCCCGGGGTGTTTGCGTAAGTGCGGATTCTAATGGGGTTACGGCAGGCATCTTTTATAATTGTATCGTTATCCTCGGCACGAACTTTTTTCATGCTATCAAGATCGGTGCGCCGATAGCCGAGGGTCGTCATTTGAGTTGCGGACTGGTCAGCGAGGCAACACGGGAGGTTTTTCATACCAAATTTCTTCCCGCGCTTCCGCCAATCCAATCCAGCCCAGTCTCTCGTCAAGTTTGCGGTTGGCAGGATTCAGAATAAGAGGCCATCGCCCTCGGCGCACGAAACCCTGTAAAAGCTCACGATATATTACAACGGCATGCTGCCTCAAGCGGATCGCGGACGTGCGTGACCCGGCCTTTGCGCTTCGGGCCGACGCGTCTTCCGCCGCAACGAGCGGAGGTTGGGGCTTAGGTTTAGGCGCGTGACGCAGGCGTTTAGCGAGGAGCAGCGACAACGCAAGAGATGTTCTAGGAGGGATTTTAGGCGGCGGGTGCGCTGCATGAGTTGTTCTACTTCGGCTAGTTTGCGGTGGGCTAGTTTTTTCCAGCGCGGGCCTACGGGGGCGCGCTCTTTGATACCGCTTAGAAAAAGTTTTATTTCGTTCAGGGTGAAGCCCATTCCGGAGGCAAAGCGGATTAGCAGGACGCGGTTTAGGGAGTCGGAGGGGTAGCGGCGCTGGTTGCCTTGGCGCTCGGGTGGGAGCAACAGGCCGCGTTTCTCGTAGTAGCGGATGGCGGAGGCGTTTAGGTTGGCGCGGCTGGCTAGTTGGCCGATTTTCATTTTGGGGTCTCTCCCTTGGTGTTGAGATGGTTGCGATGGGCGCGGAACCGATGACGCCCTAAAGGCGCCCTTACGAAGGTCGGACCGCCGTGCGACAACAGCGCCGGGTCTGAAGCCCGGCCGCTACAAAATCGGCGAGGATGGCTGCGATCTTGCCGAGCTGGCGCGCAGCATGCTGCGCCACTACAACGGACAAGAACCAACGCTGGACTTAAAGCTGAGTTTAAGTTCTAGCATGAACGGGAGGTTGGCGGCAAATTCATGCCTGGAGAAAACTTATGAAGAACGGCGCGGGACATTCCCGTGTTGGCGGAGTAAAAGTGCTGCCGCTGCTGCTGACGTTGTGCGTTTGCGGCGTGAGGATGCATGCGGCGCGGACGAGCGGTGGGACGGCGGTAACGGAGAAAAAGAATATGGAGAAAGCGGATGCGGACGCGAAAGGAGCGTTTTACTGCAATGTTGGGGCGCTTAGCGTCGAGGAACGCGCGCGGCACTCGGCGATGACCCGGAAATTGCTTGCGGAGCGGGATTTGGTGGTGGAGACGGCGAAGGGGTATGAGTTTCAGTTTAGGCCGGAGAAGGTGTCGGTGGCGGAGTTGGCGGAGTGGGTGGTGGCGGAGAATAAGTGCTGTCCGTTTTTCTATTTTCATATTGATTTGGAGAAGCGCGGGAGGTTGGTTTGTTTGGGGTTGACGGGTCCGGAGGGGGTGAAGGCGTTTATTCGGGACGAGTTTCGGGTAAAGGCGGAGAGGTAGGGAGGATCGCAGACCATTTTTGCGAGTGACAGTGCGCGCTTTTGGGAGGGTTATCTTTAGCTCAGCGGACACAGCGCTCGCAGGGAGAAGCAATGACCGCGGCCTGAGCGTGCCCGGAGCGTTTGCAATCTCGAACGCGGCGTCAAGCCGCCGCACTCTAATTACGGCCTGTGGAATTTAGGCTGCTGCGCTGATGCGGCGGAGGAGGTCGTTTTGTTCGGCGATGGATTCGGCGCCGATGGTGAAGGCGTCTAGGAGATTTAGGCCCAGGGCAAACTTAATGGCTTGGTCTTGATGGTCGCGGAGGTCGCCCTGGCCCAGGATTTTCATGCCGATTACGCCTTTGCCTGCGGACTTCATTTGCTTGATTACGCTGACGACCATGTCGGGGTCGGCGTCCATGTGCGAGCCAATGGGATTGATGCGGACAAGGTCAACGTCAACCCAGGGGGATGCAGCGGCGGCGCGGAGAGCTTCGATGGAATGGCAGGAGCAGCCGTGGGCGCCGATGATGCCCTGGTGTTTGGCTTCTTCGAGCACGTCCATGACCGGATGGTAGCGCGTGGTCCAATCGGGCTCGGTGAGGCAGTGCATCAGGAGAATGTCGAGGTGGTCGACGCGGAGTTCGCGACGGAAGCGGTCAAGGTCGGCGCACATTTCTGCGGGGTCGCGTGCCCAGGATTTGGTGAGCACGGTGACTTTGCTGCGGTCAACGTGCCGGAGAGCTTCGGCAACGTGCGGGTGGCTGCCGTAGGAATCGGCGGCGTCGAAGAAATGCAGGCCTTGATCGTAGCCGTTGAGGAGCAGGCGGGAGAGGCCATCGACGCCGAGAGCGGTTTGGTGCGAGTGGTGGCCGACGCCGACCGTGCCGGTGCCCATGGCTAGGCGGCTGGTGGTGATGCCGGTGTTGCCTAGGGTGACGCGGTCGGTGGCAGAGAATCTTTTGTCGAGCGCGGGGAGGGCCAGGAGGCGCTTGGCGAAAGTGTGCGAGGCTAGGGTGGCGGCGATTCCCCGGGCGGCGTGGTGAAGGAAGGTGCGGCGGCGCATTTGTGCGGGCCTCCTTGCGGGATTGTACAACGGGTTAGACGCGGGTTGCGGGTGATCGGTTTTGCGACGCAGGCGCGTGGCACCGTGAACGCGGCGTCGAGCCGCCGCACTCTAAAAAATATTAGCGGCGGAACTGGGAGATTAGCCAGAGGACTAGCGAAGCGACGATGCTTAGGAGGAGGCAGGTTACGATCGGAAAATAAAATGTGGTGTGTTCGGTGCGGTGGAGGATGTCGCCGGGGAGACGGCCCAGGCGGAACGGGAGGCGGCCCGAGAAGTACAGCGCGGCGCCAACGGCCGCGAGTATGGCGGCCAGGATTAGGAGCGTGTGGCCGAGTTCGCGTAGGGGCAACATTGGCGCTGTTTCAATTCTAATGCAGCTATGTGAATTTTAAAATCGTGCCAAGCTGGGGCGCCGACTGCTGCGCCCCTACAAAACGATCGCCCGAAACAATTACTGGAATTCCTGGTTCATCCAGGTTTTGAAAGCGTCGATGGATTGCGGGCGGCCGAGGAAATTGGTGACCAGGTCGCTGGCGGGCATGGCACCGGTTTGTTCGAGGACCGTGGTGCGGTAGCGGTGAGCTACTTCGGGCGCGAGCAGATTGTTGTGATCGAACTTGCTGTAAAAATCCTGGGCGATGACTTTATCCCACAAGTAGGTGTAGTAGGCGGAGGAGTAGCCGGTCAGGTGGCCGAAGGAGGCGAATTGATGGTCGCCTTCGACGGGCGTGTAAGGCAAGAAGCGTTTTAGGTTGGTGGGGAAGCTTTTTTCAATTTGCGCGGGGTCGGGCGTGACGTTGTGGAGGTCGAAAGAGACGGCGGTGTAGAGGAGTTGTCCGCGGACCCAGAGGCCGCGACCGAACGCGTCGGCGCGATTGGCGCGAGCCACGAGTTCCGCGGGGATGGGTTCGTTGGTTTGATAGTGGCGCGCGAAGGTGGCGAGGACTTTGGGGTCGTGCATCCACTCTTCGAGCATCTGCGACGGAGCCTCAACGAAATCGCTCTCCAGATTGCCCCCGAAGCCGGCCCATTTTTGCTGGCCTTGAAAAATCCAGTGCATCAGATGGCCGAATTCGTGGAAGAACGTGGTGACGTCGTTGTACTCCATCAGGCCGGGTTCGCCGGGTTTGCCGCCGGAAAAATTACAGATGAGCGCGACTTCGGGAAGTTGGTGGCCACGCTTGCCGTCCAGCACGGGGTCGGAGCTGAACCATTGATCTTNNNNTGATCTTTGCCGGGGCGCGGATGCATATCGAGATAAATGCGCCCGAGTTGGTGATCACCGTCAAAGACGTCGAAGGCGGTGACCGAGGGATCCCAAACCGTGGCGTCTTTCGCGGGGCGGAAGGTGATGTTGAATAGCTTCGAGGCGACGTCGAGAATGCCCTGCTGCACGCGGTCGTATGGAAAATACGGGCGCGCGGATTGCGAATCGAAATCGAAGGCGGTTTTGCGCAGCTGTTCGAAATAGTACATACGGTCTTGCACGGAAATTTCGGTGAGGCCGGGCTGATCTTTTTTGGCCAGCGCGAGAAGCATCTGGTATTCGCGGTCGGCGACGGGGCGCGAGGCGGCATCAAGCTCGTCGATAAATTGCGAAATATTTTGCGAGGTGCCGGCCATTTTATCGGCGGCGTTCATGTCCGACCAGTGCTTGTAGCCGAGCAGATTGGCGAGCTCTTCGCGCTTTTGCAAAAGTTCGGCGAGAACCTGGAGATTTTGCGGGTAGGCGCGGTTGTTGTAGGCGAGGTAGATGCGGTGGCGGAGGTCGGCATTGTGGGCGAATTTCAGGACGGGTGTGACGTCCGGCGAATCGCTGGTGAGTGTGATGGAGCCGTCGGCGGCGGGTTTGTGTTCCGCGATGAAGTCGGCGGGCAGGCCGGCAAGTTCGGCGGGGTCTTTGACGACTACCTTGCGTTGGGATTCCTGAATATTGCGGCCGAATTGCGAGGAGAGACGGGTGAGATCGTCGCTGAGGGCTTTGATTTTTGCGCGTGTGGCGTCGTCTCTATCAACGCCGGCCAGGCGAAACTCGAGCAGGGTGCGCTTTACGTAATATTGCGTGGCGGGATCGGCGCTCGAGACCTCCATGGCGGAGAGCGCGTGGTACACGGCCGTGTTGAGCGAGAGCGCCGTGCCGGCGGCGCTGGCTTTTTGCACCATGGCTTGCGCGCGATCGCGAATGGCGGCGTCAGGATTAACGATTTGCATGAGGCCGGCCTGCTCGCCGGTAGTGTCCAGCTGCATGACGGCGTCGTCGTAGAGTGTGAGCGTGTTTTCGACGGTGCGCGGGCCCTGCACGGCAAGGAGCTGCTCGAGGGCTTGTTGCGCGCGGGCGAGGTGATTGTCAACGCGTTGCTCGAAGATTTTTGGATCGAGCGGCTGATCCCAAAGATGCGGGCCATACGAGGAAGCTTGGGCGTGGGCGATAGGCAGCACGGCGGCGAACGCACATGCGCCGGCCAGGATTCGAAGCAGCACGACGGTGAGGGTCATATTTTTCTCGCTTTAGGTTAGAGACGCGCTGCGGGCCCGCTGGTTAGCTTTGCCGCCTAGATGAGTTCCAGGCCGGCGAAGAAATAAGAGATTTCGAAGGCGGCGGTTTCCGCGGCGTCGGAACCGTGTGTGCAGTTGGTGCCAATGCTGGTGCCGAGGTCGTGTCGGATGGTGCCGGGAGCGGCTTTTTTGGGATCGGTAGCGCCCATGGCGTCGCGCCACTTGGCGATGGCGTTTTCGCCCTCGAGAACCATAGCGATAATTTTTCCGGAACTCATGAACTCGGTGAGTTCGCCGAAGAATGGGCGGGCTTTGTGGACGTGGTAGAACCCGCCGGCTTCTTCTTTGGTCAAGCGCAGCGATTTGATGGCAACAATTTTGAAGCCGTGTTTCTGAATACGCGCCAGAATTTCGCCCTGCTGGTGCGCATTAACCGCGTCGGGTTTGATGATTGCGAATGTGCGTTCAATGGCCAAGAAAAAATCCTCCTGAAATTTTTAAGTTCGTCTCCTGTAAGGCTGGGCAAAAGCGCCGGGACTAAAACCCGGCCGCTTTAAATGCAAAAACAGCATCGCGTCAGCTTTTTAATGCGGCGGCGACGGTTGAGCCCATGTCGGCGGGAGTCTCCACGCACTTGATCCCTGCGGCGGACATCGCGGCGTATTTGTCTTTCGCGGTTCCCTGGCCGCCGCTAATGATGGCTCCCGCGTGGCCCATGCGGCGGCCTGGCGGAGCGGTTTGGCCGGCGATGAAACCGATGACGGGCTTCTTCACGTGGGCTTTCACAAATTCGGCGGCGCGCTCTTCCGCGTTGCCGCCAATTTCTCCGATCAAGATGATGGCGTGCGTATCGGGGTCGTCATTCAAGAGACGAATGGCCTCGAGGTGATTGGTGCCGATGATGGGATCGCCGCCAATTCCGATGCAGGTGGATTGGCCAATGCCGAGTTGCGTGAGTTGATGGACGGCTTCGTAGGTAAGCGTGCCGCTGCGGCTGACCACGCCCACGTGGCCTTGCTGGTGAATGCGACCGGGCATGATACCGATTTTGCATCTGCCGGGAGAGATTACGCCTGGGCAGTTGGGGCCGATCAGGCGGGTTTTCTTGAAGTCGACCGCAGCGGCCACGCGAACCATGTCAAGGACCGGGATACCTTCAGTGATGCAGATAATCAGCGGGATTTGCGAATCGGCGGCTTCCAAAATCGCGTCCGCGGCGTACGGCGGCGGGACGAAGATGACGCTAGCATTTGCGCCGGTGGCTTTTACCGCGTCCGCAACGGTGTTGAACACCGGCTTGTCGAGATGCTTCGTGCCGCCCTTGCCGGGCGTCACACCGCCCACTACGTGGGTGCCGTATTCGATCATTTGTTGGGCGTGAAAAGTTCCTTCGCGCCCAGTGAAACCTTGCACAATCAGCCGCGTTTGTTCGCCAACAAGTACGCTCATCGCGCACCTCCTGCAAGGGCCACGACTTTTTGCGCGCCGTCCTTCATACCTTCGGCGATGGTGAAATTCAGGTGACTGTCGCGAAGGATTTTTTGACCGACTTCCACGTTGGTTCCTTCCATGCGCACGACCACGGGAACTTTGAGTTGTAGATCTTTGGCTGCAGCGACCACGCCGGTCGCGAGAACGTCACAGCGCAGGATGCCGCCGAAAATATTGATGAAAACCGCTTTTACGCTGGGATCGCTCATGAGAATGCGAAAGGCATTCTTCACTTGATCGGCCGAAGCGCCGCCGCCGACGTCCAGAAAATTCGCCGGAGAACCGCCGGCGTACTTGATGATGTCCATTGTCGCCATCGCCAAGCCGGCGCCGTTGACCATGCAGGCCACCGAGCCATCCAGCTTGATGTAGTTCAGTCCGTATTTGCTGGCTTCCACTTC
>JBEKVU010000424.1:0-4040 GCA_049513775.1 Candidatus Acidiferrum sp. | reverse complement strand
AAGGTCGAAAAAGATTCGGGAGTGTGGGTGGACGGCGGATATGTGGGGTACTTGAAGGAGTTGAAGGGCGATAAGAAGGTTTTGTTGCTGCCGGGCGAGCATGAGATTTCCGTACGGCAGTCCGGGTACGACGATTTTGTGCAGAGGATTGTGGTGGAACCGGGGCAGACGCAGTTGGTGCATGTGGTGATGCACCTTGCGGCACGCGCGGAAGTGCCGGAGATTACCGCGAAGTTGAAGATTACCGTGCAGCCGGGTAGGGCGGCGGTGTTTCTGGACGGCAAGTATGTGGGGCATGCGAGCGAACTTGGCGGGGCCACGCAGTCGATGTTGATCAGTCCGGGGAGGCATCAGATTAAGGTGGAGTTGCCGGGGTATCGGACGTTTGAGACGGAAGTGAATTTGCTCGCGGGGCAGAAATCGGAAGTGAAGACGGAGTTGGAGAAGGGGAGTATTGAGCAGGCTAGCCCGGAGATTAAGCCTACGGCACAGTAGACTGGGGGCGGGGTAGATCCACGGTGAAGCAGAAGCAAATTAGGGCGGATGGATGAGCATGGCCTGATAGTTTTGCGTTGGGTTTACTTGGGAAAAGCGGCGTCGAGCCGTTCGCGAAGATCGCTCGGGCAGACCGCCGCACTCCAAAGTTTAGTCGAGGGCGGCTAGTAGTGTTTCGGGCGTGGCGTTGTCGCCGAAGGTTTTGCTGACGTGGCCGAAGCGATCGATACTGCCCGGAGCGAAGATGAAGCTGCCCCCTAACTGGAAGGGATTGGCGCCGAGTTTGTGTTGACGATGGCCTGCGGCGCGGGCGCGGGCTCGGCTTTTGAAATTGTCCGGGCGAGCGAGGTGGCCGAGATTGGCGACGCGCAGTTCGGCGATTTTGTAGGTTTGGAGACGTTCGTCGATTAGGAGAGGAAACGTGATGTGCGTTTCTTCGCGAAAGATGCGGGCGTAGTGGGCGTCGCCGAGGCTGATGGCGGCCAGGGAAGCGCCTCTGTCGTGGAAGGCTTGCTGGTGTCCGCGCAACTGCGCGACGTGCTCACGGCAGAAGATTCAGCCATAGTGACGAAGAAAGACGATTACCGCCGAAGTTTTCTCCCACAGCGAACCTAAAAGAAATTGTTTGCCATCGCAATCGGGCAGAACGATGCCTGCGAGTCGCTGGCTGAGGGTTGGTGGCATGTTCGATCATCATTGGGGAGTGGGAGTTGGGTTGTCAAGGATGCGGCGCGCGGGTGCCGGGGCGACGAGGAGACTGGACTGAGGCGCTAAGAGTGGCCAGGACTTTGCCAACAGCGCAAGGCCCTGGCCACGTCTGTTAAAGCCGGCACCTACACCGGCGGCGATGGGTGATTTTGTTGGCGCGGGGAGGATGGCGGAGATATAAGGGAGGGTGAAGGGTGTGGCAGCGTGCGCCGAACGGAGGCTTGGCGGATGGAGTATACAAGGCGGAGGGTGGTTGCGGGGTTGGGACTCGCGGGACTCGGAGCGCTGATGTCGGCGACGGTGAAAGGCGCGCGAGCGTGCGCGCTGAACGAAGAACCCACCTTTGCGATGGATGTGGCGGCGTGTCCATTTCGGCTGGCGGTGATTAACGATGAGATTACGCAGGATTTTGAGAAGGCTTGCCAGATTGTGGCGGGGGATTTTGGGTTACGGTGGATTGAGTTGCGCTCGATGTGGGGAAAGAATGTGACGGCGCTGAACGAGAAGGAGCTGGCGGACGCGCGTAAGATTCTTGCGGAACACAAACTGCGTGTTACGGATATTGCGAGTCCACTGTTTAAGACGGATTGGCCGGGGGCGCCGCGCTCGCCGCTGAGCGAGACGCGGGACCAGTTCCACGCGGATTTTGACGCTGGGGCGCAGGAGAAATTGCTGGAGCATTGCGTAGCACTGTCGAAATTTTTTGATACGAACCGTATTCGCTGCTTTGATTTTTGGCGGCTGGAGGATGTGAAGCCCTACCGCGCGGCCATCAATGCGAAATTGCAAGGGGCGGCGCAGCGGTGCGCGAAGGATAATTTGATCCTGCTGCTGGAAAATGAAATGGCTTGCAACACGGGGACGGGGGAAGAGTCGGCGGCGGTGCTGGCGGCGATTCCAGAGAAGAATTTTATGTTGAATTGGGATCCGGGGAATGCGGCGGCGCTCGGCAGCACGCCATTTCCGGATGGCTACAAACTGTTGCCGAAGGAACGGATTGGGCATTGCCACTGCAAGGATGTGGTGCGAGCGGCCGGAGGGAAATATGATTGGGCGCCAGTGGGCGGCGGGGTGGTGGACTGGGTGGGACAGTTGCAAGCGCTGGAGCGCGATGGGTTTCATTTTGCGTTGAGTTTGGAGACGCATTGGAAAGGCGGGGGCACGCCGGAAGAGTCCACGCGGATCAGCATGGCGGGACTTAAGAAGACTCTGGCGAAGGCGAAGCTGGCGTGCTGACGTTGCCAGAGGCGACCGCGAGCTATGTTGCCAACAAGGGCGCAAGTACTAGGAAGGGGCACAAGTAAAAGGGGGTAAGTATGGTTACGCGGCGTGAGTTTATCGGGGCGTTGGCGGTGGGCGCGAGTGAACTGGCGGTTGGGGCGACGGCGAAGAGTTACGGGCAAATTCTCGGAGCCAACGAGCGGTCAAATTTTGCGGTGATTGGATTGAATGGACGGGGGTACGCGCATCTGGCGTCGCTGAAGGCGAACCAGAGGGCGGCGCGGATTGCGTATGTGTGCGACGTGGACAGTGATATCTTGCAGAAATTTGCCGAGGCGGTGAAGCGGGATACAGGCGAGGCGCCTGCGACGGAGAAGGATTTTCGCAAAATTCTCGAGCGCAAGGATGTGGACGCGATCACGATTGCCACGCCCGATCATTGGCACGCACCGATGGCGATTGCCGGCCTGCAGGCGGGCAAACATGTGTACCTGGAAAAGCCGTGCAGCCAGAATCCGGCCGAGGGGGAGATGCTGCTGCGGGCGCAGGAGAAATATCAAAAGCTGGTGCAGATGGGGACGCAGCAGCGCTCTTCGCCGCATAGCATCGAGATCATCGAGAAAATTCATGGCGGGCTGATCGGGCGGGCCTATTACGCGAAGGCGTGGTACAGCAATACGCGAAAGTCCATCGGCACGGGAAAGGAAGTGGCCGTGCCGGCGCAGCTAGATTGGGAATTATGGCAGGGGCCGGCGCCGCGGCGAGCGTACCGGGATAACGTGCACCCGTATAACTGGCACTGGTTTAGAAATTATGGGACCGGCGAAGCGCTGAACAATGGGACGCATGAGGTGGATGTGTGCCGGTGGGCGCTGGGTGTGGAGTATCCGAAGAGGGTGAGCGCGTCCGGCGGACGTTATCACTTTCATGATGATTGGGAATTCTATGACACGCTGATTACGAATTTTACGTATGAGGATGCGATGTTGTCGTGGGAAGGGAAGAGTTGCGAGGGGATGAAATTTTACGGGCGCGATCGTGGATCGGCAATTATGGGCACGACCGGGACGGTGCTGATCGATCGCGATGGATATGAAATCTACGACCTCAAGGGAAGTAAGACGAGCGAGTTCAAGGCTGGCAGCACGACGTCCTCCGCGGACCTGACCGGCGCGGACACCATGACGGACTTGCATTTTGCGAATTTTATCGCGGGAATTCGCAAGGGTGAGAAGCTCAACGCACCGATTGCGGTGGGGAATGTGTCCGTTACGATGTTGCAGATTTCCAATATCGCGTGGGAAGTGAACCGCGAGTTGCGTCTGGATACAAAGGACGGCCGCATTATGGACGATGCGGAGGCGATGAAGATGTGGGGACGAGCGTATGAGCCGGGCTGGGCGCCGCAGGTGTGAGGTTGGTTGTGACCATCCGGTCGGAAAGGAACTGAGCCAATCGGGGGAGGACGTTCGGCGGTGCAGAGAGTGAGAGAGTATCGCTGGTGAAAAATAACCTGACCCGTCGTGATTTCCTACGCTGCGGCACAATGGCGGCTGGATGGTTTGCGGCATCGCGGCGGGCATCGGCGCTTATAGCGGGCGCCGCCAGTGCTGACG
>JBEKVU010000423.1:0-4043 GCA_049513775.1 Candidatus Acidiferrum sp. | reverse complement strand
ACTATCAGCGTCCGGAGGAAGCGGCGCTTGTAATGGAACTGGTGCTCGAAAACAACTTGGAAACAGCGTCCACCAATGTTGACGGGCAGGTAGCAAAAGGCTGAAAGCGAGCAATCTCCTGCGCGGCGGCGCTGGCTGCTCAATCATCAATCGATTTCCAACACCTTCGACAGGAAATCGATCGTTTCCTGATGTTCGAAATATCCAGTGTGGTAGACGTGGTCTCGTTTCTCAAAACGATGTAAGCGCGCCTCGGTCAGCGGATCGAATCCGAGCGCGTCGGTCATGGATGAGCTGTCAACCACGAGGTCGTTGGAAGCAGGCGCTCCAGACTTCGGATCGCTGAATACCAAAAGGTTGGCGGCTTTATCGGCAGAGAGTAAAGGGTCGGTGAAATACTTCCAGAACTTCCACGCCGGAGTGTCCTGCGGAGCAAAATCACTGCTGATGGCGTAGTACTCCAGCGCCGGATCCGGACGGCGCTGGCGGAGACGGACTAATTCCTCATTGTTCTCAACGCGAGACATCGACGCTAGCCCCGGCACCATGCACAACAACGCATCGACGGCCGGAGTGTTCGCCGAGAAAGAGATGGCCGAGCCGATGATTTTCAGGAGGCCGGTAACGACAGTAAGCATGGGCACCACAGCGGTCGCGGCCCCTAGAGCTTTTGCAAAATTGCCGAGCAGATCCAGGCCGTGGCGGATGTGATCGGGAGCGGCAAGACTCGTGCCGTTCAGCGGACACCCTACTAGAATGCACTTACTTCCCTTCCAATCACGCTGACACAGAACCTCGATGCACCAACGAGCCACCAATCCCCCGCGACTGTGGCAAATCAGGTGAATGGGACCGTCGATTTCGCGGAGCTTCTCCGCGAGATCCATGGCGTTTAAGAGGGTGCTGGTCGATAGGGTGTAGTGGTCAAAAGCAAGAACCGAGTACTTTTTCTGGGCTTTCTGGATAAAGTCCCGCATCAAGTCGCCCGCCACCATGTTCTCGGTATTGCTGAAGGTTCCATGGACGCACAAGAGAACGGGCTTGCGGAAATCGGCTTTCTGAACGGGCACCAATTGGGCGCCTTTCCATTGACGGAGTCCGGTCGCAGGCGTCAATTGGTTGTCAATTTTGGTGAGATGGGCGCCAACCTGATTTTGCCCCAAGCGAATGTATTTTTGTTCCCAGATGACCTGGCCGGCGGGAAGGCCGGAAATACTCCTGCGTGGCCCGCCCACTTCTTCGGTGGTGCCGTATTCGGCAAAATGATGACTCCAGCGAAGCACCCCTTCGATTTCGACGAGGCTCAAGACGCCGGTGTTCTCTTCCTCCACCGGACCGGAACGACGGAAGTCGTGCGCCTCGCTCCAGTGCACGTCGTGCATGGGATAAAAGTCGATGGGCTTGACAGCGCGGTCAAGGCGAGCAAGAAAATCCGGTTCCACGGGGTGCTTCACGAACCAAGACCTCCAATCGGAAGAGGAGTAACACCGTTTTGCCTGGCACGCTTCACATCATGGACGGACTCGAAGCGAAAGCGGCTGGAAAGGTTTTTGCGTCCTTGGGCATGCGAATCACTGAGGCTGGCGCGTTTGGTGAGCCACGTGGCTTCGAGCGGAACCAACTTGCCGCTGCGCACAAAATTCAGGACGTGATAATACGCGTCGGCCTCAAGAACCCAAGCCTGGGGCGAGGATTCGCTTTTCCAGCTAAGCGCGCGGGAATCGAGGGACTCCGAAGAAAACAACTTTACGAACTCGGTGTGGGCTTCGACGCTCCGAAAATAACCCGGAAAAGCGTGACCGGAGAGAAGAAACAATACCGGGCGCATTTCCACATGTTCGAGACAAGCTGCCAGCAATAGCGTCAAGTCGATACACGTTCCCCGGCGTTCGGCAAAGACGTCGGAGGGGGTCCGAATGCGTTGGCTCTGATCGGTGAAGGTCGGAGGCGGCGCGATGTATTCCAAGGGAAAGTCGTAAGTCATGGCGGCCCAGATGGCGCGGACCTGGGCGTGCACGCCAGAGAAATCGTTAACCCCAGGACGATTCCATTGGTATCCATTGAAGCTCGCGGAACTGTCGTCGAGAAGCGACTTCAGATATTTCTGCGCACGATCGATGATTTTTAACACCGCAGGATCGTAGGGCAGCACAAACGACGGCAGCCAGACGCCATCGGTGGCGGAATCGCGCCACTCGTTGACGGGCAGCAACATCACTTTTTCGGTGATTTCCGCGACCTTGCGATTTTTGTAGGTCACGCAGATGTACAGGGTGGTGTAAACGCTTTCCCGGAGATTGCGCAAGAGCTCGGAGGTCAACGAAACTTGAATGTGATCCAGCTTATGGAAGTAATCGCGGACGTCGCAGGTGGTTTTGTAATGATAGTTTTCTCCTCGGACGTGCAGGGTGACTTCGACCTGGACGCCGGGGGCGAATTTTCTCCGCGCCTTCAGCACGAAGCGCTTGAACATGCTCCGATGATTGTGAATCATCGAATAGTTGAGTTCACGAAAAGGACGCGCGTCAACTTCGATCGTGTCTTCTTCGTCGGAAACGGCGGCGGGGAGGTTTTTTGGGGCGCTGACCACCTGGTGGTTGGGCAAATCGTGACGAAGTGATTCTAGCAATTCCTTGAAATGGCCGCGCAGACAACGATCCGACCACAGGACGAGGTAGCCAAAATTGGATTGGCCTTGCAAGGCGAGAACTGAGGTCCAAAAGGCTTTCAGTAAAGTCAGGACGCCAGTGCGTTTTTCCGGTTTTTGGGAAAGATCATTCCAGCAGCGATAAAAATTGGCAAAGAACTTTTCCAAAAGCGGATTGTCCAGCCGATCCTGTATGCCGATTCCAAAATGCACTCCGAAACGAACCGCATAAGACGCAAGGTGGGAGGCGGAGTTGTAACAATTGAAGGCTACAAGCAAAGGCCGGTGATTCGTAACGGCCAGGGCCCCGGCGAGCTCCTCGGGAGTGACAACAACCTCTCCACCGTCGTCCTTGGCCAGGTAAAACCCGGGAGCCTCGATTTCCGAGGGGAAATCGCTAGAGGGCAAATCGTTCGCCGGGGAATCGAGGTGCTCGTGGCCGCCGGCCCTGGCGATGCGGATCTGGCCTCCCTCAATCTGGTCGAACCCTGTGAAATGGATGACCGTCCCTGCCGAATCGGGGATGCCGTCCCTTATCTGAGCGAGATCGGGATCCTCCAGATGGTCGAACCCACGCCCGTCAAAACTTTCCTTGAGAAGCTTAAGTTCGGTTTCGAAAGAGAGTTCTCTGCTTAAGCTTCCGGGCGCGGAGGTGATGATCAGGATATCGCGCGGCACCTCGTTGCGATCAGCCTTCGGTGAATTGGGGATCGGCTTGCAAATGCGCGACAGGCAGCGGGTGACGAAGAGCAAGGAACCCGAGCGGTAACGGTCGGTGGCGAGATTGAGGATCATTTCCCAAGGGGCCGCCGCGGCGGCTTGCAAGACCGTTTCGGACTCGCCGTAGTCGACTTCAACGGCGCCGCACTTGGCGATCTTAGAGAGAAAATCGGCGGGAGCATGAAGCAGCTCTTTCAGGTCATCGTGCGCGGCTTGCTTGAGTTGCACAAGTGCCATTGGCAAGCTGCGCCAGCGGCGCCGCTTTTTGGCGACGTAGGCCCACTTTTCGGAGAACCTTCTGAGTTGCTCGAGATTGACTTCGAAATCCTCACCATCCTTGTCCGAGAAAAGACCGATGGTGTGTTTCGCTTGTTTGAGAGTTTCCGCAGCAGGCATTGGATAGATCCGAGTACCGGGCCGAGGCTGTTTGTGAGCGGAGGCTACGAGCCCCGAGCAAGCACATTCTATCAACGGATACTGGCCGAAGTAATTACTATTTTCAGAGCGAAAAATCGCCCCATCAGCGCGATTTGCCGGGTGCGCGTTGCTATCGCCAGCAATTTTGGTCTATGCTGCGGTCTCGCGTGATGTTCGCCTGTTCTTGGGCCGACTGGCGAGATGAAGTGACGCGTACTCCGACTGGCTGAGTTCCGCGTCCTATTTGTGGGCGCCAAAC